>PWQI01000081.1 GCA_003556805.1 Trueperaceae bacterium
GAAGAAGTGCTCGATCTCGCGCAGGCGGTGGCGCGACACGTTGTCGAGGTGGCGGTTGCTGTCGTAGCGCGGATCGTCGACGGGGACGGCGAGGATCTTCTGGTCGCTGCCCTTCTCGTCGGCCATCTCGAGGTACCCCAGGGGACGCACGCGCAGCACCGCGCCGGGGAACGTCGCCCGGCTGATCATCACCAACACGTCGACAGGGTCGTTGTCGTCGGCGTACGTGCCGGGCACGAACCCGTAGTCGCCCGGGTAGTGCATCGGGCTGTACAGCACGCGGTCGAGCCTGAAGATGCCCAGATCCTCGTCGTACTCGTATTTGTTGGACGAGCCCATGGGGACTTCGATCACGGCGTTCACGAGCTCGGGTGCGCGCTCGCCTGGACTCAGGTGGAAGAGGTTGGTGCCGCTCGTCATGGTGTCCTCGTTTCGTCAGTGCGTGCTCGAGCCATGCACCGTGTGGCGCGATGATGCTCTCGGTCGAATGGCTTGGCCATGGTATACCGCGACGGCGAACCCCCCGACGCGCTGCCGGGCGAGCCGGTGAACCCGGACGTCGCTCTGGAGCGCCGGAACGATCGTGAACCGCGACTCATCGAGCCGCCGCGCTCGCGACCGCAGGGCCGTGGCGCGCGGCGCCCGCCCGCGCACCGCTCAGGATCGCCTCGGCCACGACCACCTGAACAGCCACACCCAGGGCAGCGACGTCGACCGCCGGGCCCCTGCCGGTGCTGGCCACGAAGGCCGTGTCGCCGTCGACCGCTGTATGCGACGGCCAGGTGACACGAGCGATGCCGACGTGGGCGGCGTCGGCGAGCGCTCGCGCCTCGGCCTTCACGATGGGCGCGTCGGTGACCACCACCACCAGTGTGGTGTTGACCGCGGTCGTTGGATCGAAGAGCGCCACCGCCCGCTCCGGGTCGGCGCCGTGCCCGCTGCCCGCGACGAGGCTGCCGTCTGAAGGGTCGACGAGGTCGCCGGCCGCGTTCGAGACCGCCAGCGCGCCGACGAGGGCTCCGCGCACGGTCACGAGCGCGCTGCCGACGCCGGACGGGGTGGCGTGCTCGAAGCCGGCGATCTTCCCGACGGTGGCACCCGTGCCCACGCCGACGGCCCCCTGACGTACGGGGCCAGCATCCGCGTCCCGGAGCGCCTGCTCACCCTCTCCGGCGCCCGGGCGTACGCCTGCAGCGCCGACCATCAGGTCGAAGATGGCAGCCGCGGGGACGATCGGGACCGGTCCGGCGGGCGTCGGGTGACCGATTCCGCGGGCCTCGAGCGCGAGCATCACGCCGTGCGCTGCCGCCAGGCCGAAGGCCGAACCGCCGCTCAGCACGAACGCGTGGACACGCTGAACCGTCTTCTCGGGCGCGAGCAACGCGGTCTCGCGGGTACCGGGCGCGGCGCCCAGCACCGAACCCGAGGCGATCGCGCCTGCGGGGGGCAGCAGGACGACGGTGCACCCGGTACGTGCTGCAGCGTCGGTCCAGTGACCGACCAGCACACCCTCGACGGCCGTCAGCGTGCGATTGGCCGACGAGCCGTCGTCATCCGGCTCTGGGCTCATGGCGCCGCAGGCACGCCTTGTGGCGCTCCGCCGCCGAGCACCTCGTCGAGTTCGGACGGATCGACCTCGATCACGTCGACGAACTCCCACGGGGTGTCGGCCGTCGCGCGCTGACCGGTGCGCCGGTCGATGGCCAGTTCGATCATGAGCGAGCGTCCCACGCCGACGTTCGCCACGTCGACGGACGCCGGCATCGCCACCGCCGTGCCACCTTGGCTGATGGATCCGGTGACGCGGTCGATGCGGTGGAACACGACGCCGTCCGGGACCGGGAAGCCGTCCGAGTTCGAGGAGCGGCCGGCCAGGGCGTTCGTTACGAAGTCGTTCCAGACGTAGATGGGTTGCCGCGAACTGGTGGTGTTCTCGCGTACGCCAGCGGCGTTCACCATGCTGCCGGGGAGCGAACTGCTGTCCTCGTTGCCGATCCAGACGACGGCCGTCATGCCGGGCGTGGCGCCGACGAACCAGATGTCGCGCTCGTCGTTCGTCGTGCCGGTCTTCCCCGTCACCCAGCGGCCGGGCACGTTGACGCGGTGCGACAGGGCGATCGGGTTCGTGTCGACGATGTTGCCGTGCAGCAGGTCGAGCATGACGTACGCCGTCTGCGGCGACCACACCTGCTTGCGCCGCGGCTTGGCCTCGTACAGGACGTTGCCGTCGGCGTCCTCGACGCGGCTGACGATGTGCGCCTGCACCAGCTCGCCGCGGTTGGCGAACGCGCCGAAGGCACTAGCGTGCTGGAGCGGCGTGACCTCGAACGCACCGAGCGCCAGCGAGAAGAACGGCTGCACGTCGTACCCGAGCTCGCGTGCGCGCTCCGCGACGGCCTGCGCAGAGGCGGCCTCGAGCGCCTTCACCGCCGGGATGTTGCGCGACTGGTTCATCGCCTCGCGGACCGTGAGCGGACCGAGGAACCGGTCGTCCCAGTTGCGCGGCTCGTACGGCGGCTGCCCGCGCGTCTCGAAGGTCGCGGGGGCGTCCACCACGATGGTCCCCTGGTGCATGCCGCCGAGCTCCATGGCGGTCGCGTAGACGATCGGCTTGAACGACGAGCCCGGCTGCCGCCGGGCCTGCGTCGCGTTGTTCCACTCGCCCGGTGCCACGCCCGCCAGAGGACGCTCGCCGACCATCGCCAGGATCTCGCCGGTCTCGGGGTCGAGCCCGACGATGGCGAGCTGGGCACCGGGCGGGGCCTCGGCCCGACGCGCGGCCTCGTTGGCCGCCTGCTGAGCCTGCACGTCGATGGTGGTCCAGATGCGCAGACCGCCCTGGCCGAAGACGACGCCCTCACCGAAGCGCTCGGTCAGGAAGTTGCGCACCTCGATCAGCACCGTGCGCGACAGGTCGGAGCTGACGCTCGTCTGGACGAGCACCTCTTCACCGGTGCGCACCGCCTCGACCACGTTGGCTCGATCGTCGTAGGTGACGCGCCAGCCGCGCGGTTGCAGCGGCTCGCGCCAGGCCCGTTCGGCGGCGTCGCTCGAGATCACGTTCTGGCGCACCATGCGGTTGAGCACCTCGCGCATGCTGGCGCGGGTGCCGAGGAAATCGTTGTGGCGGACGTTGGGCGCGGGGATCAGGCGGGCGAGGTAGAGCCCCTCGGCCAGGGTGAGCTCGCTCGGGTCCTTGCCGAAGTAGGTCTGCGCCGCGGCGCGGATGCCGTAGACGTTGCCGCCCCAGAAGACCACGTTGACGTACTGGTAGAGGATCTCGCTCTTGGTAAGGCGGCGCTCGAGCTCGACCGCGAGCATCAGCTCCTTGGCCTTGCGCTCCATCGACCGGTCGCTGCGCAGGTCGTAGAGCACCGTGTTCTTCACCACTTGGGTGGTGATGGTGCTGCCGCCGCGCTCGGCGTCGCCGAAGAACTCCTCGTAGAAAGCACGGGCGACCGACAGCGGGTTGAAGCCGTAGTGCCGGAAGAACTGCGCGTCCTCGTAGGCGATGATCGCCTGCAGCGCGGCCGGCGAGATCTCGTCGAGCGCCACCGGGATCCGGTTGGTCGACTCGCGGTCCTCGCCCGTGACCGGCACGAGCTGGCCGATCTGCGTGCCGTCGCGAGCGAACACCTGCGACGTCGCCGTGAACTCGAGCGCGTCCAGGGCTTCGAGGCTGGGCAGTTCGTTGGCCCACTTCAGCGCTGACGCCCCGAAGAGGGCCACCACGCTCAGCAGAGCGGTCATCACCACGAGCACGGCTGCCTGGAGGATCTTCCTGGTCACGTCAAGCACCTTAGCAAGGCGAGCCGATGAGAAGGGTCAAGCGCGTGTCACGAGCCCTTCAGGGAACGACTGAGCGCGTGAACGACACGTAGCGCTCGAGCACGTCGAGCCCGGCCCCAGCCGCCAGCAGCTCCAGCGCCAGCGCCACCCCGGCGCTCAGGTCGGGAGCACGATCCGCGAGGTAGAGCGCCGCGCCGGCCGCGAGGGCCACCACGTCGCGCTGGGGACCGACGTCGCGCCCGGACAGCACCGCGCGCGCGGCCACGGCGTTGCTGGCCGGCCCACCGCCGAGGATCGCGTCGCGCTCGGCACGGCGAACGCCGAGGCTCTCGGGCGTCACCCGCCGCGTCTCGATGCGCCCGCCGGCGCCGAGCTCGCTCACCACGCTGGGGCCCGAGACGGCGAGATCGTCGAGGCCGTCGCCGTGCACGACGAGCGCCCGCTCGAGCCCGAGGCCGCGCAGCACCTCCGCGAGCGGGACGGTCAGGGTGGGGTCGAAGACGCCCAGCAGGTGCCGCCGCGCACCAGCCGGGTTCGTGAGCGGACCGAGGTTGTTGAAGATCGTGCGCGCGCCGAGATCGGCCCGGATCGGTGCCACGAAGCGCATGGCGGGGTGGTGCGAGCGCGCGAACAGGAAGCCGAAACCGATGGTGTCGATCGCCTCGCCCACGGCCTCGACGGGGAGTTCGATGCGGACGCCGAGCGCCTCGAGCAGGTCGGCCGAGCCGGAGCGCTTCGTGACGCCGCGGTTGCCGTGCTTCGCGACGCGGGCGCCGCCAGCGGCGGCGACGAAGGCGGCCATGGTGCTCACGTTGATCGTGGAGATGCCCGTCCCGCCCGTCCCGCACGTGTCGACGAGCGCGTCCTGGGAGCTGACCGGCACGACGATGCTGCGCACGCGCATGGCGCGGGCGAACCCGACGATCTCGTCGACCGTCTCGCCACGCGTTCGGAGCGCCGCGAGCAGTGCGGCCGCCTGGAGCTGCGACAGATCGCCGTCCATCAGGCGACCCATCACCCCCTCGGCCTCGTCGGTGGTGAGCCGCTGGCCGTCGAACACGCGCTCGAGCAGCTCCGCGATGGTGTGATCGATGCTCATCCCGTTCCCTCCGTACAGGTGGCGAACTCGGTCGAGGATATGTCGCGCGCCCGAGCGGTGTACCTATAACACCTGAAGCGCACGGCCTTCCGTCGTGGTGGAGCGCTCGTCCCGCACCGAGACGATGGTCCGGTCGTCACGCTACGCCGTCGCGCCAGCCAGCCGCGGCACCGTCGGCGTAGGCGAGCTCGTACGCCCGAACCGCGGGGTCGATCAGCCGCCCTCCCGGCGAGCGCAGCCACGCACGCTTGAGCGCGATCAGCACCGGATGCACGCCGAGCAACCAGGCCGCGCCCTGGCGCGGGTGGCGACGCACGACCAGCACGTGCGCTCTGCCAGCGCTGTACGCCTTGTCGGCGTCATCGCTGACGCGGCCCTCGTGCACCGCGTCGCCGCCCACCACGTGACGGAAGCGCAGTCCGAGGGCTCGGAGTCGCAGAGCGAGTTCCGGGTCTTCGCCACCGTAGCCGTGCCACTCCGCGTCGTAGCCACCGACGGCTCGAAACGCCGCCGTCGGAACGCTGCTGTTCGCTCCGGTGAAGTTGATCCACGATGCGCGTCCGCCGAAGAACCGAGCGGTGCGCTCGAACGGCTCGCGGCGTGACCCGACGCGCAGGTCTTCGGGAAGCCGCAGTCGTCCGATTCCGGCTGCGTCAGGGACGCGCTCGTGGAACGCCACGTGGGCTTCGATGGCACCGGGGTCGGGCATGCAGTCGTCGTCGCTGAAGAGCACGATCCGGCCGCGTGCGGCTGCCGCCGCACGGTTCCGTGCCGTGCCGACCGGAAGCGCCTCGCCCCCGTCGATCTCGACGGCGAAGGCTGGCGCGAGCGTCGCGAGTCGATCGGCGAACGTACGCACGCTCGCGCTCGGCTCGTTGAGGTACAGGCGCCACTCGAACGCCCCGGGGTCACGCTGGCGCGCCAATGCCTCCGCCTTGCGCACGAGGGTGTCGTGCCGGAAACGGCTCGCCGTCACCACGGTGATCGCTGGCGCCGACGTGCCCGGCACCTCGACCGTCACCGAGCTGCGTGCCGCTGCGGGCTCACGCGGCGGCGAGGGCGCAGCGGCGCAAGAACGCGGCCAGCATCGCGTGCCCCGTCTCGGTGAGGATGCTCTCGGGATGGAACTGCACGCCCCAGGTCGGATGCTGGGCGTGGCGGAGGCCCATGATCACGCGCCCGCTGGGGTCGTCCGTCCAGGCGTTCTCAACGAGCTCGTCCGACGGATCCACCACGACGAGCGAGTGGTAGCGCGTCGCGACGACCTCGTCCGGAAGGCCTTCGAACGGTCCGGTTCCGTCGTGGCGGACCAGGCTCGTCTTGCCGTGCATGATGGTCCGCGCGGGCACGACCCTGCCACCGAAGGCCTGCCCGATCGCTTGGTGACCGAGGCACACGCCCAGGATCGGATGGCGACCGCTGTAGCGTTCGATGAGCGCGACCGAGAGCCCCGCCTCGTTCGGCGTGCAGGGGCCGGGCGAGACGACGATCCCGTCGGGCGCGAACGCTGCGACGTCGTCCAGGGCGAAGGCGTCGTTGCGCCACACCGTCGTCTCGGCGCCGAGCTCGCCGAGGTACTGGACCAGGTTGAAGGTGAACGAGTCGTAGTTGTCGATCATCAGGACGCGCAATGGCGTGCCGTCGCGGCGCGTCACGGACGCCGGCCGCCCGACAGCTGGGGCGACGCCGGTCATGCCAACCCCTCGGTCGCCATGTCGACGGCTCGCCGCAGGGCGGCGAGCTTGTTGAGCGACTCCTGGTACTCGGACTCGGGATCGCTGTCGGCGACGATGCCGCTGCCGGCCTGCAGGTGCAGGCGCCCGCGCGTGACGACCATCGTGCGCAGCGTGAGCGCCATGTCCATGCGTCCGTCGAACGAGACGTAGCCGAAGGCACCGGCGTATGGCCCGCGCCGGACCGGCTCGAGCTCGTCGATGATCTCCATCGCGCGGATCTTCGGGGCGCCCGAGGCGGTGCCCATCGGCAGGGTGGCGGCGAGCGCGTCGAGAGGCGTGCGTCCCTCGGCGAGCTGGCCGACGACCGTCGAGACGAGGTGCATCACGTGGCTGTAGCGCTCCACCCTCATCAGGTCGACGACGCGCACGCTGCCGAAGCGGCAGACGCGCCCGAGGTCGTTGCGTCCGAGATCGACGAGCATGACGTGCTCGGCCCGCTCCTTGGCGTCGGCGAGCAGCTCGGCGGCCAGCGCGTCGTCCTCCGCAGCGCTCGCTCCACGACGGCGGGTGCCGGCGATGGGCAACGTCTCGACGTGGCTGCCGTCGGAGCGCACCAGGCTCTCGGGGCTGCTCGCGACGAGCGTGACCGGTCCGAGGTCGAGATAGCCGAGGTACGGGCTCGGGTTGACGCGCCTGAGCGCCCGGTACACGGCGAACGGATGCACCCCGAGGTCGGCCGAGAGCCGCTGGCTCGGCACGACCTGGAACACGTCGCCGGCGTGCACGTACGCGACGGCCTTGCGCACGGCCTCACGGAACCCCTCGGGCGTGAAGTTGGCGCTGAACTCGGTACGGCGCCCGGCGCGATCGCCCGGACCCCCGGGCAACGGTCCCCGCAGGCGGTCGAAGGTGGCGTCGACCAGCGCCTGCGCGCGCGTTCGGTCGGCATCGTCGTCGGCGCGCGCCGAGGCGATGATCAGGATCGTGCGGCGCAGGTGGTCGAAGGCGATCACGACCTCGGGTTCGACGAAGCACAGGTCGGGCACGTCGAGCTCGTCGGGGTTGGCGTCCGGTAGCGCCTCGTAGCGCCGCACCAGGTCGTAGCTCGCGTAGCCTACGGCGCCGCCCCAGAAGGGCGGCAGCGCGCTGAGGTCGACACCGTCGGCCACGCGCCGTACGGTCCGGTCCCAGAGCTCGCGCAACGGGTCCTCGGCCTCGATACGATCGGTCCGTGCTCCGCTCGTCACCGTCAAGGTCTGGTCGCGCGCCTCGAAGCGGCGGCGCTCGCCGGTACCGATGAACGACCAGCGGGCCACACGCTCGCCCTGCTCCACCGACTCGAGCAGGAAGCTGGGGTGCCCGGCTACCTTGAGGTACGCGGTGAGAGGCGTCTCGAGATCGGCGAGGACCTCACGGAAGACGGGCACCACGCCCGGGTCATCGGGTCGCACGGCGCTGAACGCTCCTACTCTGCCCGGTCGGGCAGGAACATCCCGATGGCGTGGAAGCCCGCATCGACGTAGATCGTCGCTCCGGTCACGCCGCCACCGAGCTGACCGGCGAGGAGCGCGAAGCCGAGGCCGCCGACCTCGTCGGTTTCGATGTTGCGCTTGAGCATCGAGGCTCGACCAGCCTCGCCGTACATCTCACCGAAGCCGCTGATCGAGCGAGCCGCGATCGTGCGCGCGGGGCCGGCGGACAGCGCGTTCACGCGGATGCCCTGCGGGCCGAGATCGTAGGCCAGGTAGCGGACGGAGGCCTCCAGCGCGGCCTTGGCGACGCCCATCATGTTGTAGTGCGGGACCACCCGCTCCGCCGCGAGGTAGCTCAGCGTGACGATGCTGCCGCCGTCGCGCATCAACGGGGCGGCCCGACGCGCGGCCGCGACCAGCGAGTAGGCCGAGACGTCCATCGCGGTGCGCCAGTCGTCGCGAGCCACCTCGACGAAGGGGCGATCGAACGTGACCTGGGGCGCGAAGGCCAGGGCGTGGACCAGGTAGTCGAGGCGTCCGTAGCGTGCCTCGACGGTCTCGAACAGCGCGTCGAGGTCGTCGTCGTTGGTGACGTCGCAGGGGACCAAGAACGTGTCTTGGCCCGCCGTGAGCTTCTCCAGCGCCGGCAGCAGCCGCTCGCCCTGGTAGGAGTACGCGAGGCGCGCGCCCGCTTGCACGAGGGGTTGGGCGATGGCCCAAGCCAGCGAGCGTTGGTTGGCAACGCCCATCACCAGGCCGGTCTTGCCCGTCAGGTCGATCGTGTACATAGGGTCCTCCCCGGGGACAGCAAGGCACACGGCCGCATCGCTCGCGACCGGTTCGGTTTCAAATGGAGTCGTCCATGAGGCGCTCGAAACGCTGCCGCGTCTCCTGTGCACGGCCGCGGTCGCCGCGCCGCTCCCACGTCACGGCCAGGCCCTCCCAGGCGAGTTCCGAGTACGGTTCGTGCTCGGTCATCGACTGGTACACCTGGATCGCTCCGTCGAGGTCGTCGTGCTCGAGCGCGGCGTCGGCGGCGACCTGCAACAGCGCGAGGTGCTCCGCCTGGAGCGATGCGCGCAGCGTCTCGATCCAACCGGAGTCGAACCCAGTCAGGAAGTGGCCCCGGTAGAGCCCAGCGGCGACGCGCAGCTCGTTCGCCTGGCGAGCGTCGCGCGCACGCTTGGCACGCTGGCGGTAGGTCTCGACGTCGTACTCGATGGTGAAGCGGCGATGCAGGTAGTAGCGGCGGTTCGCCGACTCGACGAGCTCACCGCCGAGCACCTTGCGGAGCCGGTACAGCGTCGTGTGGAACGACGACGACGCCTTCGACTCGGTCTTGCCGGGCCACAGGGCCTCGGCCACCTCGAACGTCGTCACGCCGTTGCGGTGCTCGAGCAGGTAGAACAGCAGCTCCATCGCCTTGAGCGAGTCCCAATCGAGGCGCTCGCCGTCCTTCTCGACCACGGGGTGTCCGAAGCCGCGCGCCGCGACCAGGCCCTCGAGCGGCTGCCTGAGCTCGGCGATGCGCCGCAGGCGCACCTCCACGGCATCGATGAGCTCCTGCCGCTGGAAGGGCTTGGTGAGGTAGTCGTCGGCGCCGAGCGCCATCCCCTTGCGCATGCTGGCGCGGTCACCGAGCGCCGTCAGGAACAAGAAGGGCACCCCGCGAAGCTCGGGGATCTCACGCACGCGCCGGTAGAACTCGTACCCGTCCACAGCCGGCATGTTGATGTCGGACACGATGACGTCGGGCCGCAGCCCGTCGTTCATCTCGTCGAGCGCGTCGCGTGCGTCGTCGAAGGTCAACACGGCGTAACCGGCCGCGAGCAGGCTCATCTCGGTGACCTTGAGCGGGGCCATTTCGTCGTCGACGGCCAGGACGAGGGGGGCTGACATCGACCCGGAGTCTACCGCGCGACGCGCCACATGTGCGCGGCGCGCGGTCTCGCGGCCCGCACGGGGCGGATCAGCCCCAAGTTTCGGTCGTCTGGTACTGGATGAGGGCGCTGAACTCCACGGTGCTCGACAGCGCCGTGGTTGCGAACTTGACGTCGACGATGATGTCGTCGCGGTTCATCTGCTCGACGAAGTCGTTCAAGCGCTCCTCGAAGAGCTCGAGGCTGTTCGACGTGATCACCTTGAACTGCGGAACGCTCACAGGCTGCCTCCTCGCGCTGCACGGAGCAGCTCGTGCGGATCGTCCGCCATGATACCGCTCACGCCCAGGTCGCGCAGCCGGGCCACGTCGGCAGCCTCGTTCACGGTCCACGTGTTCAGCGCGAGCCCGCGACGGCGAGCACGCGCGACCAGCGCCTCGTCCACGAGCGTGTGATGTGGGTGCAGAGCGTCGGCGTGCAGCCACCCCGCTGGCCATGGCGTCCGCAGGACGCGAGGGGTCGCCGGGCCGCTCGACCACAGGTATCCGACGCGGAGCTCAGGTGCGTACACGCGCAGAATCGCCAACGCCATCGGGTTGAAGCTCGACACCAACGTGCGATCGGCGAGGCCGCTCGCTCGGACCGCGCGCGCGACGTCGCCCACGAGCGCGGGATCGAACCAGCGCCAGGTCTTGAGCTCGAGGTTCAGCCACGTCCCCGGGTAGGCGCGAACGACCTGGAAGCAGTCGTCGAGCGTCGCGAGGTCGGCGCTGCGCTCGCGCAGCGCGTCGAACGGCAGCGCAGACACGGCGACGCCGCCGATGTGCGTGTCGTGCACGAGTACCAGACGCGCATCGCTGGTTCGTTGGACATCGGTCTCCAGCCCGTCGAGCCCGGCGTCGAGCGCTCGCCGGAACGCCGCAACGGTGTTCTCCGGCACGTGGGCCCGTACGCCTCGGTGGCCCACCAGCAGCGGCTCTGCCCGCGTCACCCCGGGTAGGGGCCGACCACGCCACAACACCCCTCGCCACAAGGCGAGCAGGGCGGCCGCCATGAGCAGCGCCGAGAGGATGGCCATGGCGTCAGTGTACGCAGCGGAGGCGTGACCGTGGTCGCGCTCGCCGTCCCGCTCGAGCGTGGCCTGGTAGCCTACTGGAACGGTGAAGAGGCGCGTGGGGGTGACTGGTTCGAAATGCGGTGCGAGCATGATCGTCGCGTCGTCGGCGGCCTCGGTCGACGTGGGGGCCGCCGCCAAGCCGCGGCCACGCAGCGAGGTCGTCGTACGGCTGCTGCGGCCGCTGACCGACGCCCTGGTCGGCGTGCTCGGCCGGATCGGCGTCGACCCGCATGCGATCGTCCTCAGCCACACCGCCGTGGGCGTGGCAGCGGCCGCCTTGGTGGTGCTCGGTCCGCAGGGCTGGCCGTGGGCGGCCGTGTTGCTCCAGGTGAAGACGCTGCTCGACGGCCTCGACGGTGGCGTGGCTCGCGCTACCGGACGGGTCACCCAGCTCGGTCGCTACCTCGACAGCACCCTGGACTTCGTCGTGAACATGTTCCTCTTCGCCGCGCTGGCGCTGCACGGTCCAGGCGCCTGGGGCTGGGTGCTCGCCGCGCTCGCCGCCCTCGTCCTGACGTTGATCCTGTCGCTCGACTTCAACATGGAGCGGCGCTACGTGGCGCTCCGGAACCCGTACCCGCCGACGCTGGCTGACGCGCCGCCGAGCGGCGGTCCGGCCCGCGTCGTCGCGCTGTTCAAGGGTGTCTACGACGCGTTGCTGGCGCCACAGGACAGGTGGCTCTCGCGGCTCGACGATGCCCTCTTCAACCGCCTCGCCGGCGTCGCGCCACAGCGCGCCACGCTCGACGTCAGGCTCGCCTGGTCGGACCTGTTCTCCACGGCCACGCTCGTGAACCTCGGCCTGTCGTCACAGTACGTTGCGCTGGGCGTGTGCCTCGTGCTCGGCGTCCCGTTCGCGTACGTCTGGTTCGTCCTCGCGTGTGGCGTCTACGTCCTGGCCGTGCAGGCCATCCGCGCGGTTCGCTTCACGCGCTACCTGGCGGTGCCCTCGTGAACGGTGCGCCCCCAGGCGCGCGTCCCGACCCGGGCCGCACGTACCCACTGGCGACCGTCGGCGCGCTGATCGTGGGTCCCGACGCACGCGTGCTGCTGATCCGCACGCACAAGTGGGGCGATCGCTGGGGCGTTCCGGGCGGCAAGGTCGACTGGGGCGAGTCGCTGCTGGAAGCGGTCCACCGAGAGGTGCGCGAGGAGACCGGCTTGTCGCTGAGCGACGTCCGGTGGGGCCCCGTGCAGGAGGCGGTGTCGCATCCCGAGTTCCATCGCGACGCCCACTTCATCCTCGTGAACGTGGTCGCGCGTGCCAGCACGGCCGCGGTGACGCTGAACGACGAGGCGCAGGCGTACGCGTGGTGCACCCCAGCCGAGGCGGCGACGTACGACCTGAACGAGCCGACCAGGCGGCTCCTCGAGCACTACCGAAGCCACGGTTTCGCCACGTCCACGCTGGGCGCACCGCGCCTGCGTGGGCGGACGCCCGACGGTGGTGGCGCGGCGGGGTCGCAATGACGGGGTCGCCTTTCGGGGCGACGCGCACGGATCCGGGTCTGCGTCGCACGCTCCCGGGCCGTGGCGGCGCCTTGGTCACCGGCTCGGCCAAAGGGATCGGTCGGGCCATCGTGCTCGCGCTGGCCGGTGAGGGGCTCGACGTGGCCGTGCACTACCGCGGCTCGCGCCGCGAAGCCGAGACGGTGGTCGCCCTTGCCGAGGCGGCGGGCGTGCGCGCCGTGGCGCTCCAGGCCGACGTCACCGACGAACGTGAGGCGCACGACCTGTTCGACACCGCAGCCGCGGCCCTCGGTGGCCTGCGCGTCCTCGTGAACAACGTCGGCAACTACCACAAGGGGCCGTTGGCCGAGCTCGACACGGGGACCTGGCACCACATGTTCGACAGCAACCTCCACGCGACGTTCTACACCTGTCAACGCGCGGTGCCGATCATGCGCGCCGCGGGTGGCGGGCGCGTCGTGAACATCGGCTTCACGGGGGCCGAACTCCTCAAGGCCCGACCGGCGATCGTCGCGTACCAGATCGCGAAGGCCGGGGTCATCCTCTACACCAAAGCCCTGGCCCGCAGCGAGGCGGCGAACGCCATCACCGCGAACGTAGTCAGCCCAGGCGTCATGGAGAACAGCGTGACGAAGCCGATGAGCGAGATCCCGATGGGGCGGACGGGTTCGCTCGAGGAGCTCGTCGGGGCCGTGCGGTACTTCCTCGGGCCCGATGCGTCGTACGTGACCGGCACGCATCTCGAGGTGGCGGGCGGATGGAACCTGTGACGCTCGCGCGGTGCCCGGCGGGGCCGTGACCGGGCCCGCGCAGTGGAGCAACCATTTATGGCTCACGGCGCGACTCTACGAACCGCTGTGGCGTCGTCACAGCGTGGCGCTCATGACGGGCCGGGCGTTCGATACGGCCCGTGAACTCGCGTCGATGCGCAAGCACCTGGGCCTCCCCCCAGGGAGCACGGTCGTCGACCTGGGCTGCTCGGCCGGGCTGTACGCCCGGACCCTGGCGGCCGCCGGCATGAACGTGAGCGCCGTGGACGTGTCGCGTGCGTTCCTCGCCGAGGGCGCGCGCCTGGCGGGGCGTGAGGGTCGCGATGTGCGCTTCGTCCGAGCCGACGTGCTCGCGCTCCCGTTCGACGATGCGGCCTTCGACGGCGCCGTGAGCGGCGGCAGCTTGAACGAGTTCAGCGACCCTGCCCGGGCGCTGCGTGAGGCGGCGCGCGTGCTGCGCGACGGGGCGCCGCTGTGGCTGATGTACGCAGCGCGGGCCGAGGGCGTCGCCGGGCGCGCACTGCAAGCCACCCTCCGAGCATCCGGGTTGCGCTTCCCTGCGCCGGCCCAGGTCGACGCGTGGGCACTCGCGGCGGGACTGACGCCGGAACGCAGTGAGCGTCGTGGTCCGCTGGTGTTCGCGCTCTATCGGCGCGGCGGCGGGCTGCCTCCGCTGGCGACCACGTCGCCGTCACCGGGCTGGGACCGACCGACACCCAGGCGCAACCGCCGCTTCAACTGGGAACGCGAGTCCGGCACGCGGCGGTAACCGCCCTGCCCTGCGCGGCGCCTGCGCCAGTCGGTTCGGCGTCCAGCGTGCCCGTCGTCAGGCGCTCCGCGGATCGGGCCGGCTCTCGCGGCCCTCCCGGACGTCGAACACGGCGCCGGCGAGGCGCAGGTTGACCGTCACGAAGGCATGACGTTGCAACACGTTCCAGCTGTCGACCTGTGTCCCAGTGGGCCCATGCTCCAGCAGCGACACGTCGAACAGCGTCTGGAAGGGCTTCTGCGCGGTGATCGTTGCGAGGAAGTCCGACAGCCGGTTCTCGGAGCGCATGTGGAACAGGCCGCGGAGCGCGAAGTTCGGGTACATCACGTACACCTGGCGCGGTTGCCGGCCGTAGCCGTCCTGGCCGCCATCGGGGGCTCCGCCGACCATCCAGCTGACGTGCGCCTTCGGCACCGCCGCGTACGCCGTCTCGTAGATGCGATCGGCGTCGGCAGGGGCGTCGGCCATGGTCGGTCGGAACATCGACGCGTCGGTCAGCGACAGGAACGAACGGTCCTCGGTGTTCAGGACCCACGCGGTGCTCGTACCCGGTCGCATGTGCAACAGGGCATGGACGCGGAACTCCTTGGTGTAGACGACGACCCCGACGGGTACCAGCGATGACGCCAACATGGCCAGAGCCTAGCACCGGTTCAGGCTAGAATGCACGGCGTGAACGAGCGTCGCTACTTCGGCACGGACGGCGTACGCGGCCGCGCGGGTGAGGCCCCGATGACGGCAGCGTTCGCGCTCCGTCTCGGCGCCGCGACCGCCGAGACGCTGCGCGCCCAAGGGATCGATCGCCCGACCGTCACGGTGGGCCAAGACACGCGCGTGTCGTCACCGATGCTCGCAGCAGCGGTCACGGCCGGTCTCGCGTCGCGCGGTGCGACGGTCGTCGACCTCGGCGTCGTCCCGACACCGGCCGTCGCGTTCTTGACCACGGCGCTCGGGGCCGACGCCGGCGTCATGATCAGCGCGTCCCACAACCCGTTCGAGGACAACGGCATCAAGCTCTTCGACGCCGCCGGACACAAGCTCCCGGACACCGCCGAGTTCGATATCGAACGAGTCCTCGACGCGCTCGACGTCGCCGCCTCCGACCTCGGCCTCGCCCCACGCACGCACGACGGCATCGGGCGCACGCGTCGCTACGTCCATCGCGACGGCCACTACGAGCGGCACCTGCTCGCGGCGGCTCCGTACCTCGACGGGTTGCGCGTCGGCCTCGACCTCGCGCACGGTGCCGCGTTCGAGATCGCACCACGCGTCTTCAAGCAGATCGGCGCCCGCCTCGACGTCGTCAACGCGGCGCCCGACGGCCAGAACATCAACGTCGATTGCGGCAGCACGCACCCGGCGGCGATCACCGAACGCGTGCTCCGACATGGCCTCGACGTCGGGGTCACCTTCGACGGCGACGCCGATCGCGCGCTCTTGGTCGACGCCCGCGGACGGTTGGTCACGGGCGACCACATGTTGGCCATCTGCGCCGTCGTGCGACGCGAACGCGCCGTGGTGGCCACCTCGATGACGAACCTCGGCGTGGAGCGCTGGCTCGAATCGCAGGGGATCGCCCTGGCCAGGGTGCAGGTGGGTGACCGCTACGTGTTCGAGCGGCTTCGCCAGGACGACTTGCGGCTCGGCGGCGAGCAATCGGGGCACCTGCTGTTCCTCGACAAGGCGACCACCGGCGACGGCATCCTCTCGGCCCTCCAGGTGCTGGCCGCCTGCCGGACCTCCGGCGTGCCGCTCGACGCCTGGGTGGACCGGATTCCGACCTTTCCACAGAGCCTCGTCAGCGTCCCAGTCGGCACGGCCGATCGAGTCGCGGTGGCGCGCGACGAGCGGGTGGGGCGAGCGACCGCCGAGGCGACCGCTGCGCTCGGCGCGAACGGCCGTGTCGACGTGCGGCCGTCCGGCACCGAGCACGTCGTGCGGGCGATGGTCGAGGCCGCCGACGAGGCGCTGTTGAAGCGCGTCTCGGACGATCTCGTCGCAGCCATACGTGCTGCCGCCGAGGGCGTCGCGCCGAGCCTCACGCCACCGTCCGCGGTGGCGCCGGGCCCGGTCACCGAATGAGCTCACCGAACGCGCTCCCAGCGGGTCCCGAAGGCCTAGCGAACGGCGGCTGGATCGACGTCACCCGCGAACTGACGGTGGGACACCCGAACTGGCCGGGCGATACGCCGCTCGCTCTGGAGCCGACCGCCCGCATCGCCGACGGCGCCAGCGTCAACGTCATGGCGCTGCACACCAGCACGCACACCGGCACGCACCTCGACGCCCCGTACCACTACGACGACGAGGGCGGCCGGCTCGCGTCGGTGCCGATCGCCGACCTGATGGGGCCGTGTCTCGTCCTGGCCATGGCTGACGACGCCGGCGCCGACGCGCCGGTGGAGGTCGCGGAGTTCGCGTCCGCCCTCGCGCGCGCCGCGCACGGCGAGGTGCCACCGCGGGTGCTGATCAAGACGGGCCTCAGCGACGCGTGGACGGCGTTCCCCGAGACGTTCCGTCCGCTGTCGCCGGCGCTCGTCGCCGAAGCGTCGCGACTGGGCGTGCGCCTGCTCGGCACCGATGCGCCGAGCGTCGACGCGCTGCGGTCCAGCGATCTCCCCTCCCACGCGGCCTGCGCCGCGCACGGCGTGTGGATCGTCGAGGGTCTGGCGCTGGCCGAGGTGCCCGAAGGCCGTTTCGACATGCTCTGCCTACCGCTGCGGTTGCGCGATGCGGACGCGTCGCCGGTGCGGGCGCTGCTGCGTCAGCGCGCATGACGAGCGCGGCTAGCGCGCGCCCTTTGCCGCGCCTCGACGCGTTCACGCTTCCGCGCGGCATCTACCTCGACGGCAACTCCCTCGGACCGCTCCCCACCGCGGCTCACGCAGCGATCGAGCGGCGCCTGCGGCAATGGCAGGTGCACGGCGTGGCCGCCTGGGACGACTGGTTCGGCC
This sequence comes from Trueperaceae bacterium, assembly GCA_003556805.1. GTDB lineage: Bacteria > Deinococcota > Deinococci > Deinococcales > Trueperaceae > CSSed10-48. The sequence continues at coordinate 16,997 of PWQI01000081.1, forward strand.
TGTCGGAGCGGCTGTCGCCGGCGCTGGCGCGGCTCGTCGGCGCGAAGCCGTCGGAAGTGATCGCGACGGGCTCGATCACGGCCAACCTCCACCAACTGCTCGCGACGCTGCACCACGGCGCGCCAGGGCGACGCGACGTGCTGGCGACGGCGCTCGACTTCCCGACCGACCTGTACGCGTTGCATGCGTGGGCGGAGCGTGGCGGTGGCACGCTGCGCCTGGTCCCCTCTCGAGATGGGCACACCATCGCGCCCGAGGACGTGGAGGCCGAGCTGGCCGCTGGTGGGGTAGCGACCATGGTGCTGCCTGTGGTGCTGTACCGCTCGGGCCAACGCTTCGACGTCGCCCGGCTCACGGCTGCGGCCCACGCCGTCGGCGCCCTCGCCGTGTGGGACGCAGCGCACTCGATCGGCGCGCTGCCGCACACCTTGCACGACGACGGCGTCGACGCGGCCGTGTGGTGCTCGTACAAGTACCTCAACGCGGGCCCGGGCGCGCCAGGCGGTCTGTTCCTGCACGAACGCCACGCCGAGCGCGTCCCCGGCCTGCCTGGCTGGTGGGGCCACGACAAGTCGAGCCAGTTCGCGATGCGCGCCGCGTTCACGCCGGCCGACGGCGCCGGCCGGCTGCAGCAGGGCACGCCGCCCATCCTGTCGCTCGCTGGTCTCGAGGGTGCCCTGGCGATCTTCGAGGAGGTGGGGATCGAGGCCGTGCGCGAGCGCTCGCTGGCCCTCACCGATACGCTGTGGAATGAGCTCGAGGCGCGGGTGCCGGAGGTGCGGATCGTCACGCCCCGTGCGCACGCGGAGCGCGGCGGCCACCTGGCCGTGGCGCACCCCGCGGCACGCGGCATCGCCGCAGCCCTGCGGCGTCGCGGAGTGGTGCCCGATCACCGCGAACCCGACCTCGTCAGGCTGGCACCCGTCGCGCTCTACACCCGGGACGACGAGGTGGTGCGGGCCGTGGACGCCCTGCGTTCGCTCTTGGACGCGGGTGAGGAGCGCGACGCCGGGCCAGCCGGTCCGGTGACGTGAGGCGCAGCGTCGCGGGGTACACTCCGCGCGAGGAGCACGCATGCGCAGACCGTCCGCAACGGACCGCGCCAGTCTGATCGGCTACGCGATCGGCGTCGGTCTGGTGTTCGTCGCCACGCTCGGCGTGTACTGGCGCTTCTGGCAGCCGGGCACGTCGGTGCTCGTGTGGGCGGGTGGCAGCTTCCTGATCGGCGCCACCGCGGGCGCCGCTCTCACCGTCTGGCGACGACGCCCGAGGCGGGGCGGGGTCGACCGCGGCGAAGCGCCCTGAGCCAGAGAGCGAATCAGCTCGGGATGATCGCTTCGGCCTCGATCTCGACCAGGTAGCCCGCACCGATCAGGCGCGCTTCGACCATCGTGTTGACCGGACGGATGTCGCGGAAGCGCTCGCCGTGCGCTCGGGCGCAGGCCTCCCAATGCGCGAGGTCGGAGACGTACACCCGCGTCCGCACGACGTCCTCGAGACGCGCGCCGAGCGAGCGCAGGGACCCCTCGATCTTGTCGATGATGGCGTGGGTCTGGGCGGCGGGGTCGTTGCCACCGATCAGGCGCTCACCGTACGTCGCGGTCGTGCCGGCGACGAGCACGCGGTCGCCGTGGCGCACCGCGCGGCAGTACCCGGCCAGCGTCTCCCAGGCGGTGCCGGAGCGGACCTGCGTGCGGTCTCCGTGTGGCCCGGGCGCTGTGGTCGTGTAGGGCGGCGGGAAGCCGGCCACGTGATGGCTCAGGTCGCCGCTGGCCGTCAGGAACGGCGGCCTGCGGTACTCGTCGCCGCAGTCGCCAGGGATCGGCTCGAGTTGCGCGAGCGCGGTGGCGAGCGTCGCGCGGGCGGCGTCGTCGAGCTCGAACGTGAACAGCTGCTGCGTGTCCGCGATGTGCGCGCTCCGCCCGATGCGCGCACCCACGATCACGCCGGCGACGGCCGGTGACTCGAGGACGTAGCGCGAGGCGACGTTGGCCATCGACACGCCGAGGCGCTCAGCGACCTTCGCGACCGCCTGGAGCAGGGCTTGGAACGGCTCCCAGCCGCCCGCGGCGCTGACGAAGCGCAGGTACTTCATCTGCGACCACGTGGCGAGCTCTGCAGGACCGGGTTCTGGGCGGTCGAGCCAGCGCTCGGTCAGGAGGCCGCCCGCGACGGTGCCGTAACCGAGGAGGCGGGCACCTGTGGCCATGCACAGCGCCTGCATCGGCCCCTCGAAGCGGCGGTCGAGCAGCGAGCACGCCACCTGGTTGGTGACGATCGGTATACCGCTGGAGAGCGCCACGCGAAGGTGCGCGGTGTCGACGTTGGTGAGCCCCAGCGCACCGATGCGCCCTTCCTGGCGGATCTCGTCGAGCCAGAACAGGGCATCGAGCCAACTGGGGTCCGCGTACGACCAGGTGTGGAACTGCAGCATGTCGAGCCGCTCGACGCCGAGACGGCCGCACGCACGATCGACGGCGGCTCGCACGTCGGCCTCGCCGATCGGACCGGGCTCGGGGACCCACTTCGTGAGGAGCTGGACGTCCCGACCCTCGTCGCGCGTCGCCCGGAGGCGCCCGGCGATGATCTCGGCCGAGCCGTAATGGTCGGCCATGTCGAAGGTGGTGAAACCCGCGTCCGCGTACGCCGCCATGGCGGCAGCGCCTACGTCGGGGTCGAGCGTGGCTCCGTCGCGCTCGAGGTCGGCGACCTGCCAGAGTCCGGTCAGGACGCGTGAGACGGTGAGGCCGGGGGCCAGACGAACGGTCGGTACGATCTGTGACACGTGACGCTCACTCCTCGCATGACGCGGCCGCACCTCGCCTGGGGTCCGCGCGTATCGCTCCCTATGTACCACTTGGCGCGCTCTCAGGCGTGGGCCGGGCGGCGAGCCGCTGCCGGGGGACGCGCGCCACTGTCGCGAAATCTGCCGCCGGACGTAGCGTGGACGGCACCATCCCCATCGTGCGCACGCGCATGGCGGGGCGTGCGGAGGAGGTTCTAGGCATGCGCTTCGATGTCGCCATCGTCGGCGCTGGCGTCGTGGGCTGCGCCATCGCTCGCGAGCTCACGCGTTACCGGCTCACCGTCGCCCTGTGTGAACGCGAGGTGGAGGTGGGGTTGGGTACGAGCAAAGCGAACAGCGGCATCATCCACGGCGGCCACCGCGCCCCGGACGGCACCCTGAAGGCGGCCACCGAGTGGCGCGGCAACCAGCTCTGGAGCGACATGGCGCGCGACCTGCCGTTCGGGTTCGCGCGGATCGGTGACCTCACCGTCGCCTTCGACGACGACGATGTCGCCTACCTGCAACGCCTGCTCGAACAGGGGCTGCGGCGCGGCGTGACCGGTCTCGAGATGTGGGATGCCGAGCGCCTGCGGCGCGAGGAGCCGAACCTGTCCGAGGACATCGTCGCCGCCCTGCATGCGCCGTCCAGCGGCGTGGTCAACCCCTACGAGGCCTGCTTCGCGCTCGCCGAAAGCGCCGTGCGCAACGGCCTCGAACTGCGCACCGAGACGACCGTGACGGGCATCGAGCGCGGCGCCGATGGCTTCGCCATCACCACCGACCGTGGCACGCTGCACGCCCGCTTCGTCGTGAACGCGGCAGGCGTGTTCGGCGACGAACTCGCTCGCATGGTCGGCGCCGAGGAAGCGGGGCTGCGCTTCCGCAAAGGCGAGGAGTACCTGCTCGACAAGCGCCTCGTGGGCTTCGTCACGCGCGTCACCTTCCCGTGTCCATCGCCCACCTCGAAGGGGATCCTCGTCACCCCGACGTACGACGGCACGCTGATGGTCGGGCCGACCGCGACGTGGTCCGAGGCCGACGACCTCACCACCACGGCCGCCGGGGCCGAGGAGGTCTTCGACGGCGCTCGGCGGCTTGCGCCCGGCATCTCTGAACGCGACTGCATCGCCGAGTTCGCCGGGGTGCGCGCCGTCGCCGCGGACGAGGACTTCGCCATCGGCCACACGCGCGTCCCCGGGTTCCTGAACGTCATCGGTATCCAGTCGCCAGGGCTGACCGCCGCGCCGGCGATCGCCCTCGACGTGATCGACCTGCTGGCAGAGGCAGGGCTCGCACTCGAGGTGCGCGACGACTTCGTCCCCACCATCGACGCGCCGCTGCGCTTCGCCGAGCTCGACCCTGACGAGCAGGCACGCGCGGTCCGCGGCGACCCGCGCTTCGGCCGCATCGCGTGCCGCTGCGAACTCGTCACGGAGGGCGAGGTCTTGGACGCCATCGCGCGCGGTGCCCGCACCATGGACGGCGTCAAGTTCCGCACGCGCGCCGGCATGGGTCGCTGCCAGGGCGGGTTCTGCGCGTGGCGCTGTCTGCGCCTCCTGGCGAGCAGCCAGGACGTGGACGTGAGCGCCATCACCAAACGCGGCGGTCGCTCCTGGATCGCCCTACCGCGCCGCGACGACCACGCTGCGACCGAGGTGGAACATGCCTGACCTGCATCCCTGGGAGTTGCCGCGCCGCTACGACGTCGTGGTGGTCGGTGGCGGCCCCGCTGGCATGGCGGCGGCCGTCGGCGCCTGCGAGGGGGGCGCCGAACGCGTCCTCATGGTCGATCGCGAGCACGAGGCCGGCGGGATCTTGCAGCAGTGCATCCACCACGGCTTCGGCCTGCACCACTTCAAGGAGGAGCTGACCGGACCCGGCTACGCCCAGCGTTACCTGGAGCAGGTGCTCGAGCACGACATCGACGTCCTCACGGACGCCTACGTCCTCGACGTCGACGCGTCGCGTTCGGTGAGCGTGCTCTCGGGTCGCTACGGGCGCACCAGCGTCGACGCGGGCGCGGTGGTGCTGGCGATGGGGGCGCGCGAACGGACCCGCGAGGCCATCCGGATCCCCGGCACGCGACCGTCGGGTGTCATGACCGCCGGCTTCGCACAGAAGCTCGTCAACGTGGCGGGCTACCTCCCCGGCAAGCGCGTCGCCATCCTCGGCTCGGGCGACATCGGCTTGATCATGGCGCGCCGACTGGTCCTGGAAGGGGTCGAGGTGGTGGGCGTGTTCGAGCTGATGCCCCACGCCAACGGCCTCACTCGAAACGTCGTGCAGTGTCTCCACGACTTCGACATCCCGCTGCACCTATCGACGACCGTGGTGCGCATCCATGGCAGCGAGCGGGTGGAGAAGGTCACCGTCGCGCCGGTCGACGAGGCGCTCCGGCCGCGGATGCACGAGGCCTGGGACGTCGATTGCGACACCCTGCTGGTGTCGATCGGCCTGATCCCCGACAACGAGCTGGCGCGCACGCTCGGCGTGCGCCTCGACCCGGTCACGACCGGACCGGTGGTGAGCTCGACCATGGAGACGAGCCGCGACGGCATCTTCGCCTGTGGCAACACCGTGCACATCCACGACCTGGTGGACTGGGTGAGCCAGGAGTCGCGCCTCGCCGGCGAAGGCGCGGGCGCCTACGCCAGCGGCCGCCGCCAGGCTCACGACAACGTTCGCTTGGTGCCGGGCACCAACGTGCGCTCGTGCGTGCCGCATACGATCACGACCGAGCGCGAACACACCGTCTACCTGCGCGTGACGCAGAGCCTGGCACCGTGCACGCTGCGGCTCGGTGACGTCTACGAGCGCCCGCTGCGCTACGTCGTGCCCGGTGAGATGGTGACGGTGAAGGTGCGACCGAGGTTCCTGGAGTCGTTCCACGGCGGCGCGCTCCGCGTCGACGTGGTGCCGAGAGAGGAGGCCGGGCGTGAGTGAGACCAGCCACTACCTGTGCATCAACTGCCCGCTCGGTTGCCGGCTCGAGGTCGACGCCGATGGCGACGAGGTCGTCGAGGTTCGCGGCAACGCCTGCAAGCGCGGCGTCGAGTTCGCCCGCCAAGAGCACAGCGACCCGCGCCGGATGGTCACCACCACGGTAGCGATCCGGGGCGCCCCGGTGGCGCGTCTCCCTGTCGCCACGGCCGAGGCGCTGCCCAAGGACCGTGTGGTCGACCTGTGTCGCGCGCTGCATCAGCTGCGCCTGGAGGCGCCGGTTGCGATCGGTGACGTGGTGCTGGCCGACGCGCTCGGCACCGGCGTGGACGTCGTCGCCACGCGGTCGCTGGAGCGGGCCTGAGGCGGGGCCTGGCCGGTGCGGCTGGTCCACGTCGCATTGACAGTACGCACGGTGCGGGTGTACGCTTGCTTTTGCGTCCGCCGCGGGGTGGAGCAGTCTGGTAGCTCGTCGGGCTCATAACCCGAAGGTCACAGGTTCAAATCCTGTCCCCGCAACCACACGCAGCGCGAGGGCCCCCACAGGGGCCCTCGCGTCGTTTGGGTCGCGAGGGGTAGCATCCACTCACACGCCCACCAGCACCCGGCGCCGAGCGTCGGGCGAGCACCAGCGCGGAAGGGACCGCCATGCACGACGACCACCTCAACGACGCCACACCAGACACCGCCGACCAGCTCGAGAGCCCTCGCTCGTATGCGGGCTTCGTCGCCATCGTCGGCAAGCCCAACGTGGGCAAGTCGACGCTGCTGAACACCATCCTCGGCGTGAAGGTCGCGCCGATCACGAGCAAACCCCAGACCACGCGGCGCGGCGTCCGGGGCATCTACTCCGCCGAGCAGCGTCAGCTGATCTTCCTCGACACGCCCGGCTACCACCGGGGCGCCACACGCTTGGATGGCGCCATGAACCAGGCGGTGCGCGACAGCATGATCGACGTCGAGGCGGTGCTCTGGGTCGTCGACCTGCGGCGGCCGCCCGGCGACGAGGACAAGGACGTCGCGCGCTTGCTCAAAGGGATCGATCCCGCGACGCGCATCTGGATGATCGGCAACAAGCTCGACGCCGCGAAGTACCCGGACGAGGCGCTGTCGCTGTACCGCGACCTCGTGCCGCAGGCCGAGCGGGTGATCTCGATCTCGGACTTGAACGACCCCGAAGAGGTCTACGCGCTGCGCGACGACCTGCTCGAGCTGTTGCCCGAGAGCCCCTTCTTCTTCCCCGAAGACGTGCGCAGCGACCAACCACGCGAGGTGTGGGCGGCCGAACTGGTGCGCGAGAGCGCCATGACGCACCTGCGGCAGGAGTTGCCGTACGCGGTGGCGGTCGTGATCGACGAGTGGCGCGACCCCGAGCCGGAGAGCGACGAGCCGCTGTACCTGCATGCGGAGATCTGGATCGAGAAGCAGGGGCATCGGCCGATCGTGCTGGGGCGTGGCGGGGCGATGATCCGCGAGATCGGCAGGACAGCCCGCAAACAGCTCGAGATCTTCCTCCAGCAACGCGTCTACCTCGACCTGGAGGTCGTGGTCCGACGCGGCTGGCGTGACGATCGCGACGCGCTGCGCGAGCTCGGCTACGAGGGTTGACGTGCCGATCGCGGCGCGCTGGCGGCGTCTCGAGCGCCTGCCGCCCGCGCGGGGCCGCGACGCGATGCCCGGCGTCTACGAAGTGGCGGACGCCGAACGCCGCGTGATCTACGTCGGCCAGTCCGCGACCGACGTCCCCAACCGCCTCCGGCAGCACCTGGCCCGTCCCGGCTGCATCCGCGACGCAGGCGTGTTCTGGCGCTATCGCCACAGCCGCGTGCCCCAGGCCGAGGAGGCTGCCCTGCTCGCTGCGCACGAGGCTCGACACGGCATCTTGCCAGTGTGCAACCGCGCTCGACCGCGCCCGCGGGACGCCTCGCGGCGCTGGCGTGAACGGAGCAGCGACCGCGACTGAGACGCGTTCGAACGGGGCGCGACGGACACCACCTGTGGACATTCCCACCTGATGTCACGCCCTGAACGTGATATAACGCGGCAGACGAGAAGCTCCCGCGTTTCTCAATTCACTCTGGAGGGTACGCATGCGCAAACTCCTCATTTCCCTGATCGCCATCGCCGCGCTCGGCACCGGCGGCGCCTTCGCGCAGTCCGGCTTCTGGGCCGGCCTGAGCGGCGGTTACCCCGGCGCCCAGGTGCACTTCGGCGTCGAGAACGCCTTCGCAGGCCTCGACCTTCGCACCAACCTCGGTTACGGGTTCTTCGGCGCCCGCGGCATCGGCTTCGGTGTCGACGTGCTGTACGGCCTCGATGTCGACACCGGCGTGACGCCGATCGACGTCTACGTTGGTGGCGGCCCGAACTTCAGCATCGGCGACGGCGCCTTCGGTTTCTCGATCGACGCCTTCGTCGGCGGCGAGTACCGCCTCGGCGAGATCGGCCTGCCGGAAGGCGGCGTGTTCCTCGAGGTCGGCCCCGCCATTCGCCTGCTCGGCGCAGACGGCTTCGCGCTCGGGTTCGACTTCATCGGCCGCTTGGGCTTCAACTACCACTTCTGAGCA
>PWQI01000054.1 GCA_003556805.1 Trueperaceae bacterium
ATCGCCCGCGGCGCCGACCTGCTCATCGTCGACACGGCGGGGCGGCTGCACACCAAGCACAACCTGATGGAGGAACTCAAGAAGGTGAAGCGCGTGATCGCCAAGGCCGACCCGGGCGAACCACGCGAGGTCTGGCTGGTGCTCGACGCCGTCACGGGACAGAACGGTCTGGAGCAGGCCAAGCGCTTTCACGACGCCGTCGGCCTCACGGGTGTGGTCGTCACCAAGCTCGACGGCACTGGCAAGGGCGGCATCCTGCTGCCGATCGCGCGCGAGCTGCAACTGCCCATCCGCTTCGTCGGCGTGGGCGAACGCGCGGACGACCTGCAGCCCTACGACGCGGCCGCCTTCGTGCGGGCCCTGCTCGACGCGCCGGCGGCGGCGTGAGCCCAGCCGCAGCCGCGGCGGCGAGGCAGGAAGCGAGCGCTCGGGACGACGCGCCCGTGCTCGTGCTGGCGGCAACCGAGATGGAGCTGGCGCCCCTGCGCGAGCACCTGCGCGATGCTCGTGAGATCCGGGGCCCGTGGGAGCCCGTCACGCTCGGCAGCCTGGGCCGCGTGAGCGTGGCGTTGACGACCTCGGGACTCGGCAAGGCGAACGCCGCGGCGTGTCTGGCCGCGACGACGCTGGCGCTCGGGCCGCGCGCGGCCGTCCAGGTCGGCATCGGCGGCGCGTACCTGGGGAGCTTCCTCTCCAACGGGATGGTCGCCGCAGCGAGCGAAGAGCTGCAGCTCGACCTCGGCCTGCGCCGAGAGGACGGTGCGCTCGATGGGCTCGACGCCCTGGGGTTCGCCGCGACGCCCGCCCGCGACGGGCGACCGGCGCGCTTCAACCTGATCCCGACCCACGCGGGGCTGCAACTCGTGTTGGCGGAGCGACTCGGCCTGCCGCTGCTGCGCTTCGCCACGCTCGACGCGATCACCGCCGGCGTCGACCGTGGGGCTGCGTTGCAGCGCGCGCACGACGTCTCCGTCGAGAGCATGGAGGGGGCCGCGGCCGCTCAGGTCGCGGATCGGCTGGGCCTCCCGTTCGCCGAGGTGCGGGGCGTGTCGAACCTGGTCGGCGAGCGCGACAAGCGGCGGTGGGACATCCGCAGCGCCGTCCACGCGAGCTGCCGCGCGGTTCGCGCGCTGCTCGAAGGCTGGCACGAACACCCCACGACCCAAGCGATGAGCGGGTCGGCTGTCCCTGACGAAGCCTGGTAGACTCGGGCCATGCCACTCGTGACTGGTTCATCCATCCTCGACGCCGCGCGTGCCGGTGGGTACGGCGTCGGCGCCTTCAACACGAACAACATGGAGATCACGCAGGCGATCATCGAGGCCGCCGAGGCGACGCGCTCGCCGGTGCTGATCTCGGTCTCCGAGGGCGGCCTCAAGTATGGCGGCAAGCCCCTGATCGACCTGGTCATCGGCATGGGCCGCGACGCGACCGTGCCGGTGTGCTTGCACCTCGACCACGGCAGCTCGTTCGAGAGCTGCCTGCGCACGATCCGTATGGGCTTCACCTCGGTGATGATCGACAAGTCGCACGAGGACGAGGCGACCAACATCGCCGAGACGAAGCGCGTGGTCGAGGCCGCCCATGCCGTCGGCGTCACCGTCGAGGACGAGATCGGCCGTTTGGGCGGCGTCGAAGAGCACGTGGTCGTGGCCGAGGAGGACGCCATCCTCACCAAGCCGGAGGAGGCCGAACGCTTCATGGCCGGCTCGGGCGCCGACTACCTGGCGATCGCCATCGGAACGTCGCACGGCGCCAACAAGGGCAAGGGTCGCCCGTACATCGACCACAAGCGCATCCGCGAGATCGCCGCGCTGCTGCCCAACCCATTGGTGATGCACGGAGCGTCTGGGGTTCCCGCGGAGCTCGTGGCGCGACTCAACGCCGCCGGCGGCGAGCTCAAGGACGCCTCGGGCATCCACGAAGACGACGTCCGCGAGGCCGTCAAGCACGGCATCGCCAAGATCAACACCGACACCGACCTGCGCCTCGCGATGACCGTCGCCGTGCGCGAGGTCCTGGGCGCCAAGCCCAAGGAGTTCGATCCGCGCAAGATCCTCGGACCCGCGCGCGACCTCATGCGTCAGGTGATCGAGGAGCGCATGCACGTGTTCGGCTCTGCCGGTCAGGCCTGAGCCGCTCGGCCGGCCGAACCTGAGCAGCAGCTACGCTCGATCCGTTCGATCCGCGCCGCGTGGTCACCTCAGGTGATCACGCGGCGCGCCAAGTACGCCGCCGGGATCAGCGCCAGGAACGACAGCGCCATCGCGGGTCCGATCCCGACGGCCTCCTGGAGCGCGCCGATGCCGACGTACAAGAGCCCGGCCGTTCCCCACGTGAAACCCATCAACAGCCCCGACGCCGCCCCCATGGCGTGCGGGGCCAGGTCCTGTGCGGCCACCACCATCAGCGGCAGGCCGGCGTTGACCAGGGCGCCCGCGGCCACCACCATCAGCAGGTAGAGCGGCGTGCCGGGCGCGAGGACGAACAACAGCCCGAACGGTACGAGCGAACTCAGCATGCTGCTCGTGATCAGCAGCGGCCGCGACACCCTGCGTTCCAAGGCGCCCGCGACGATGCCCCCCACGGCGGCCGCGACGCTGAACACCGTGAGCGTCCAGAACAGGATCGGGCTGTCGGGACTCAGGCCGTGTCGGGTGACCAGGTAGAGCGGCATGGCGTTCATGAACGTCACGAACGACACCGCTCGCAAGATGCCCGACGCCGCCAACACGCCGACGGGACCGCGCAACAGCGAGAGATCGACGAGCGGCGGTCGGTCGGCACCGCGCGTGCGCGACTGCGCCGGCACGAACGCCATCAACGCGAGCCCACCGAGCACGCCCGGGATCATCAGCAACGGGCTGAACGCCAGGCGATCGGTCATCAGCAGCCAGCCGATGATCAGCGGCCCCACGGCCACCCCGACGGTGCCTCCGGCGCTGAACACGCTCATCACGAGGCCCTTGCGGGCGCCGCCGACGCCACGCGCGATGCCGGTCCCGGCCGGGTGGAACGCGGCCGAGCCGAGGCCGCCGACGAGCAGGATCAGGAAGAGCAGGATCGGCGAAGGCGCGACCGCCATCAGGCTGAGGAGCGAAGAACTCGTCATCACGCCGAGCGCCGCCACGCGGCGACGTCCCCAGCGGTCTGCCAGCACGCCGAAGACGGGTTGCGTGACCGACGAACTGAACGAGAGCGTTGCGACGAACAGGGCCAGCGCCGTCTCGCTCAGGCCGAAGCGGACTTGGAGGGTGGGCAGGAGCGCCGAGAGCATCCCGGCGAAGGCGTCGTTGGTCGCGTGCACGACGACCAACAACGCAGAGACCCCGAGCGCCGTCTTGGCCGTCACGCGCGCTGGGGGCGCGGCGATCACCGGCCCAGTGTACCCAGCCACGCCGGCGCCACCGGGTCGCCGCCGAGCGCTGCTCAGTCGACCTCGCTGCGGCGGCGCGGGGTCACGAACACGGTGCGCTGGCGAGCGAAGTGCACCGCGCCGGCCGGCATGCCCTTGCTGCGCCAGACGTCCTTGCGCAGTGCGTAGTCGACCGCCACGTTGTCGCTCTGCCCGGCCTCGCTGTGGCCGGCGGCGAGTTCGGCCGCGAAGCGCACCGTGTCGAACGGCACCTCACGCCCTTCGGTCCGGATCACGACGTGGGCACCGTGATAGCCCTGCGCGTGGAGCCAGACGTCGTCGCTCCGTGCCACCTTGAACGTGACCAGATCGTTCTCGCGCGCCGAACGGCCGATCACCACCTCGAACCCGTGGGGGGCACGAACGCGCAGTCCGGGGGGCGCTCGGCGCCGATCCGTGCTCGGGCGCGCCGGCGCCGCGAGCGACGCCAGCTCGTCGACGCCGAGGTCGTCCAGACGGGCGAGGTCGGCCTCCACGGTGGCGAGATCGTTCGCCACCTCGTCGCGGTGCGCCAGCGCGCGCTCCGCGCGCGCCTCGCGCTTGCGGGCACGCTCGTAGCGACGCCTGGCGTTGCCCGCAGCGTCGAGCGCAGGGTCGAGGGTGAGCCGTACGTCTGCGCCGTCGAAGCCCGGTAGGGTCGCCTCGCTCGCGCCGCGCTCGAGCGTGTGGGCATGGGCCAGCAACAGGTCGGCCTCGGCCCGCAGCGCCGCTGCATCGGTGGCTGCCTCCGCCGCTCGTTCCGCGTCGCGCACGCGTGAGCGCAACAGGGTGCGACGGTCCTCGAGACGCGCGCGGGCGGCGTCGCGCGCGGCAGCGTGCAGCGCCTCGAGCCGTGCGCCGGCCGGATCACCTGGGGGCGCGGCGTCCGCCAGCGCGCTGCGCGGTTCGCGCACCACGGCGGCAAGGGCCGCCAGGGCGCGCGGCAACGTGTCGGCGTCCAACGGCGCGCGCGGGTCCAGCCCGGCGTCACGGGCCCAGGCCTTCGACAGGTCGCGCCCGATCCCGTCGATGACGGTGTGGGCACGGGCGATCGACACGCCCGTCAGCGCCGTGACGAGCTCACGTTCGGTCGCCGTGCGGGGATCGAGCTTCGTGTAGGGCGGCGGCGGACGGTACGCGAGGCCAGGGCGCAGTTGGCGGTGCCGGTTGACGTCGGCGCCGATCTCGCGCAAGACGCCCTTGATGGTGCCGGCCTCGTCGCACAGGACGGCGTTCGCGTGGCGGCCTGTCAGCTCGATCTCGAGGCGCACGGGTTCGCTCGGGACGAAGCCGGTGCCGGCGCCGAAGTGGAGAGCGAAACGTCGATCGAGGGAGGCCTGCTCGACACGCTCCAGCGAACCCACCGCGCGCGCCTTGAGCTGTGACTGGAACGGTGTGTGCGCCACGCCGCGCGCGTCGCCGGCAGCGGCGACGAGGGCGACGCGCGGCGACGGCGGTCGTAGGTCGATCCACAGCGCCCCCGCCTCTGCGGGGACCAAGGGCAGCACCAGGGTGGTCGCGTCCGGGAAGCGCCAACCGAGGTGCTCGGTCGGCAGCCGAGCGTGCAGCGGCTCGAGCTCCGCGGCCAGCAGCAGGCCCTCCACGTCAGTTCAACAGGCGGTCGTGGCCACCCAAGACCCCGCGCGCCCACTCGACGTGACGCTCGAGTGGCAAGCGCCACTCGCTGCCAGCGTCGGTGTGCCCGAGGGCCGCCTGGGCGTGGTGGAGCACGCGCTCCGCGAAGCGCTCACCACGCTGTGCGAAGACGTCGGCCAACACCTGGTGCGCGCTCAACCACAACGGGTCGCCGTGAGCGCTCGCACCGATCGTCTGCTCGAACCACGCGACCGCCTCGTCGAGGCGGTAGTACTCGTAGGCCAGGTGGCCGAGCACCAGGCAGGCGCTGGCGGTGGCGCCCATGTCGAGCGCCTGCTCGGCGAGCGCCTCGGCGGCCTCGAACTCGCCGAGTTTGAGACGGACGTCGGCCAGATCGGCCACGGCCTCGGCCCGGTGGGGGTAGGTGGGATCGGACACGACGTCGCCGAGCAACGCGTCGGCCTCGCTGAGTTCATCGGACTCGGAGAGCGCGTAGGCCGCCTCGTGCTGCGCGTAGGCGCGGTTGTCGGCGGGTGCCACCGCGATCGCTTGCCGCAAGACGGCCACCGCATCGCGGTAGCGGCCGACCGCGGTCAGCGCCTGGCCGGTGGCGTAGTCGAGCGAGAAGTCGTCGGCGCCGTCGGGGTCCGCCGTGCGCGCGAGCGCGAAGCGCTCGAGGGCCAGGTTGGGGTTGCCGGCGTCGAGGTGCGCGCGCCCCTCGACGTAGTACAGCGTCGCCACGTCCTCAGGGGCCAGCGTGTCGCGTTCGACCGCCTCGATCACACCCAGGACCTCGTCGCTGCGGCCGAGCTCGAGCAAGCAGGTCGCGAGGCTCAAGCGCTCCACGGAGCGCTCCGGACCCTGTGCGCAGGCGACCGCCTGGGAGTACGCGCTGGCGGCGTCGTCCCAGTCCGACAGGGCCTCGTGCGCCTGACCGAGCAACGACCAGCGTCGCCACACCAGGTACGCGGGCAGGGCGTCCGGTTCCAGGGTCTCGAGACGGCGCAGCGCGCTCTTCGCGGCCCCGACGGCCAGCAGCGCGGCGCAGGCGTGGTACGAAGCCAGCGGCTGCGCCTCGACCGCCACGAGCCGCAACCCGCGCTTGACGTCCGACACCGCGCCGCCGCGATACGCGGCGAACTCCCAGAAGAGCGTCTGGTAGAGCGGATCCGAAGCCAGGTTCGGGTCGGCCGTGACGGCAGCCTTCAGGGCCGGGCCGCCGTTCTCGAGCCCGTCGACGCCGTACAGGGCGTAGACGGCGTCCAGGTGCAACCAGTACTGCGCCTGGGCGGCTCGCGCCCGCGGGCGCTTGGCCGCGCTCTCGAGCAGCTCGAACGCCGTCTCGTAGCGCCCCTCGGCCAACGCGCGATGGGCCCCCTCGAGTTCGGCGAGCGGTGAACGACGGAAGATCACGATTCGACGCTACCATGGCCCCGCGGCGTCTGGAGCGCGATTCCTCGCACCAACACAGCCTCAGTTGGCGGCGCGCTCGCGCTCGCTCTCGCGCACGTCGAACGCGAAGCCGTCGACGCTGGGCGAGACCACGACCGTGTTGCCGTCGACGATCTCGCCGCCGATCAACCGGAGCGACAACGGCGTCTCGATCGACTGCTGGATCGCACGCTTCAGCGGCCGGGCGCCGAAGACCGGGTCGAACCCGCGCCGCGCGAGGTCCGCGAGGGCGTCGGGAGTGATCTCGAAAGCGATGCGCCGATCGGCGAGGCGCTCGCGCAGGCGACCGAGCTGGATCTCGGCGATGCGCGCCACCTGGTCCTGATCGAGCGCGTGGAAGACGATCGTGTCGTCGACGCGGTTGAGGAACTCGGGCCGGAAGTGCTGCTGCAGCAGGCCGAAGACCGTCGCCTTGATCGCTTCGGCGTCCTGACCGGCGCGCGAGGCTTCGAGGATCTGCGGGCTGCCGATGTTGCTCGTCATGATCACGACGGTGTTGCGGAAGTCGACCGTACGGCCGTGCGAGTCCGTGAGCCGGCCGTCGTCGAGCACCTGCAACAGCGCGTTGAACACGTCGGGGTGCGCCTTCTCGATCTCGTCGAACAGCACCACCGCGTAGGGCTGCCGGCGCACGGCCTCGGTGAGCTGACCCCCCTCGTCGTAACCGATGTAGCCCGGAGGCGCGCCGACCAGACGCGCCACCGTGTGGCGCTCCATGTACTCCGACATGTCGAGGCGGATGAGGTGATCTTCGCTGTCGAACAGCTGCGCCGCGAGCGCCTTCGCCGTCTCCGTCTTCCCGACGCCGGTCGGGCCAAGGAAGATGAACGAACCGATCGGCCGCTGCGGATCGGCGAGCCCCGCGCGCGAGCGCCGGATCGCGTCGGACACGGCGCGGACGGCCTCGTCCTGACCGATCACGCGGCGGTGGAGCTCGTCTTCGAGCCGGAGCAGCTTCTCGCGTTCGCCCTCGAGCAAGCGCGCGACGGGGATGCCGGTGGC
>PWQI01000225.1 GCA_003556805.1 Trueperaceae bacterium
CTGAGCCCTGAGCCCTGAGCCCTGAGCGCTGAGCCGTGAGCGCTGAGCGCTGAACTCGGGCGCCACCCTGCCGGAAGTCACGCCGTGCCGGGGTGACGCACCGGCGATGCGCCGAGCCCGGCGCGCCTCCTAGGATCGACGTCAGGAGGTGGTGACACGTGATGATCGAGATGCGCGGCGTGACCAAACGCTACGGAGACGTCCGCGCCCTGGACGGGATCGACCTGGACGTGGCGCCTGGTGAGGTCGTCGCGGTGCTGGGCCCGAACGGGGCGGGGAAGACGACGGCGATCTCCGTCATGCTCGGCCTGACGCGGCCGACGAGCGGCACGGTGCGTTGCTTCGGCGGCGACCCGGCGCGCTTCGAGGCGCGCTCGCGCGTCGGCGTGATGCTGCAGGAGTCGGGTGTCCCCGCCGCCCTGCGGGTGTGCGAGGTGGTGGGCCTGTTCCAGCGCTACTACCCCTACACGCTGCCACTCGACGAACTGCTCGCACGCGCAGACCTCACGGTCAAGCGTGACGCACCCGTCTCGACGCTCTCCGGCGGGCAGCGGCAGCGGCTCTACTTCGCCCTCGCCATCGCGGGCGACCCCGACCTGGTGTTCCTGGACGAGCCGACCGTGGCGCTCGACGTGAGCGCCCGCAGGGCGTTCTGGGAGCAGGTCGAGGGTTTCGCCGAGCTGGGCAAGACGGTGCTCTTCAGCACGCACTACCTCGACGAGGCCGACGCCGTCGCCCGCCGCGTGGTCGTCGTCGACCACGGCCGAGTGATCGCCGAGGGGACGCCACGCGAGATCAAGCGACTCGTCGCCGACACAACGGTCCGGTTCCACGCCGACGTCGACCTCGAGCGCATGCGCGCCCTGCCTGGAGTGCAACGCGCCGATCTCGAGGACGGCTTCGTCGTGATCGCGACGAACGAGCCCGAGGCGCTGCTGCGGCGCCTGTTCGCAGACGGCGTCGCCGTGCGCGACCTGCGCGTGACGGATTCCGACCTCGAGGCGGCCTTCGTCCACCTCACCAACCGCGGCGTGCACGGCGCCGCGTCTGGTGCGCAGGGGTCCGGGGCCCAGGCGTCCGGCGCCCGTCGGGTGCAGGCATGAGCGCCACACGCAGCCTGGCGACCACGGGCAGGGGCGTGCCGGCGGCCGCTGCCGCGTCGAGCACCGACGTGCCGCGCCGACTGAGCCCGACCGCGGAGCGCAGCGGCGGTCGGCTGGCGCTGCTGCTCACGCAGGTGCGCTGCGAGCTCGTGTCGAACATGCGCGTTCCGGAGTTCTTGATCGGCGTGGTGGCCATCCCGGTGATGCTGTTCGCGATGTTCGGCGTCCCGAACGCGCGCTTCGAGCTCCCGGACGGGACGCGGATCTCGACGATGATGATGCCCGGCTTCGGCGCGTTCGGTCTCCTGAGCCTGGTGATCTTCGCGTTCGGCGTCGACATCGCCGCCGAACGCGGCAGGGGCTGGTTGCGACTGATGCGTGCGACGCCCGCGCCCGGCTGGGCGTACTTCGGCGGGAAGCTCGTCACCAGCCTCGTCGTGGCCAGCGTGACGCTGCTCGCGCTGTTCGCCGTGGGCGCGTTCGCGGCCCAGGTCGAGATGACACCGGCGCGTTGGCTGCGCATGTTCTTCGTGCTGCTGCTCGGTGGCATGAGCCTCGCCCCGCTCGGCTTCGCGCTCGGCTTCCTGGCGCGCCCGCGTGCCGCGTCGACGATCGGCAACCTCGTGTTCCTGCCGCTCTCGTTCGCGTCCGGGTTCTTCTTCCCCCTCAACCAACTGCCGCAGTTCCTGCGCGACATCGCGCCGTACCTACCGACGTACCACTACGGGCAGCTGGCGTGGCGCGTGACGGCGTCGCCCGAGATGGTCGAGGCGTACACGGGGATCGCGCCGGGGCCGGCGTGGGTCCACGTCGCATGGCTGCTCGGCACGTTCGTGGCGTTCGCCGCCCTGGCGGTGCTCGGCTACCGCCGTCAGCGCTCGCGCGAGGCGGCCTGAGGGAAGGTGCGGGCGTCGGAACGGTCAGGCAAGGGTACCAGCACGTGTCGACTCACCCGCCAGGCGTGGATCGGGCATCGCCAGGTAGACGAGGATGATGCCGAAGCTCGCGAACATCCGGAACGCGGCGTCCTGGCCGTTCCACATGCTCGACTGCCACATCAGGAACCACTCGCCGCCCACGGTCAGGAACGCGACCATCCACAGCACCAGGCCGATCGTCATCCCGGTCACCGCAGCCCCCTTGGCCTGGTGGAAGGT
Organism: Trueperaceae bacterium; assembly: GCA_003556805.1. Taxonomy (GTDB): domain Bacteria; phylum Deinococcota; class Deinococci; order Deinococcales; family Trueperaceae; genus CSSed10-48. Next base: position 2,261 of record PWQI01000225.1, read on the forward strand.
GTCTCGGTCGGCGCCGCGAGCCGCGAACATGCGCAGCGCACCGATCGTGATGAACAGGAACGCGAGCGCCTGCAACGCGATGATCGACCAGTAGAACAGGTCTTGGACGAACGGTGAGGTGACGGCGCGCCACTCCTGCCCACCGAACGTGTCCTCCATGCTCAGCACGCCGCGGACGAAGGCCTCGTTGGATCCGTAATCGATGATGTTGTTGAACACGACCAGCGCGTAGAACAGCGCGGCCGAAGCCACGAGGACGGTCTTGGAGCCTCGGATCGCCATGTGGGTCCCCTCTCGGTTGCGCTCGAACGCCTCGGATGTGTCGGGATGGTAGCAGATGGCGTCGCGGTGCGGACCGCGAGGAGCGCTACCAGTCCCAGGCCGCCACGCGCGTTGCCAGGTGCTCGCCGATGGTGAGCGATGCGGTGGCCGCCGGTGAGGGTGCGTTCAGCACGTGCAGACTACGGTCGTCCTCTGTGATCACGAACTCGTCGAGGACGCGCCCGTCGGGTCCCACCGCTTGCGCTCGCACGCCGGCGCCACCGCGGCGCACGTCGCCTTCGCGAAGGGTCGGCACCAGTTTCTGCAGCGAGCGGACGAACGCGGGTGTGCTGAACGAACGGTAGTACTCGTACGCGCCGGTGCGCCAGAAGCGCGCCGCCAGGCGCCAGAAGCCGGGGTACGCCGCGGTGTGCGCCAGGTCGAACGCGTTCACGTCGGTGTGGCGGTAGCCCTCGCGGGCCAGCGCCAACACGGCGTTGGGCCCGGCCTCCACCTCGCCGTGGACGGTGCGCGTGAAGTGCACGCCCAGGAACGGCAGGTCCGGGTCGGGCACCGGGTAGATCAGTCCGCGTACCAGCTCGCGCGCGTGCGGCTCCAGGAAGTAGTACTCGCCCCGGAAGGGCACGATGCGAACGCTCGGCTCCAGGCCGGCGAGGCGGGCGAGCCGGTCGGCGTGCAGCCCGGCACAGGCCACGAGTCTGCGCGAGCGTACCCGCAGGCGGGGCGTGTCGATCGTCAGGCCGTCGCCGCTGCGCGCCACGTCGACGACGCACGCGTTCGTCTCGACGTGGGCGCCGCCGGCGCGCAGGCGATCCGCCAACACCCGGGACACGCCGGGGAAGTCGACGATGGCGGTTCCGGGTGAGTGCAGGGCCCGCAGGCCGGCGGCATGCGGCTCGATCTCGAGGAGCTCGTCGCGGTCGATCATCCGCAGGCCGGGGACGCCGTTGGCCGTACCCCGCTCCAACAGCGCGTCGAGCCGCGGCAGCTCGGACTCGTCGGTCGCGACGATCACCTTGCCGACCGCGTCGTACGCCACACCGTGCTCGGCACAGAAGTCGCGCAGGCGCGCCACGCCGCGGACGCACAGCGAGGCGCGCAGCGTGCCGGGACGGTAGTAGATGCCGGCGTGCACCACGCCGCTGTTGTGCCCGGTCTGATGCCGCGCGATGGCGTCCTCCTTCTCGAGGACCACGATGCGGGCGTCCGGCATGCGCTGCAGCACGGCGTGCGCGGTGGCGAGGCCGACGATGCCGCCGCCGACGACGCAGAGGTCGACGTCGAGGGTGTCGGTCATGCGTCGGTCATCGGGCGACAGGCGCGCTGCGCGCGGCGCTTCGGAGGCATGGCGGTCATGCTACCCCCGCGGCTGCGCGATGCCGGGCGCGGATGCGTCAGGCACCCGCCCGCTCGGCGTCGGCGCGGGCGCGCAGCAGCGACCGCGCGAGCGTGAGCGACATCACCAGGGGGTTGGCCGCCAACGCTCGCTCCATGGCGTCGGGATCGTCGGACCAGATGGCGTCCGCGGCCGCCGCCTGGTAGTCGGCGAGCATCCGGATCAGGCCGGCGGTGGCTGCGCCGAAGCGCGGCTGGGGGATCGCTGTGGCTACGCCGCCCTCGACGAGGCACGGCACCTCGACCACGCGCTCGGGATCGAGGTCGGCGAGCGCGCCGCCGTTGCGCACGTTCAGCGTCAGCGTCGTCGAGGCACCCGTGGTGAACGCCGCGATCACCCGGACGGCGAAGTCGCCGAACACCGAGCCACCCCGACCCGCGCTCAGACGCGGCGCAGGCGCGAGCGCCTGCTCCTCGAAGTGGCGGTACATCGCCGGCAGCTCCTCGGCGATCGTGTGGGCGCGCGTGCGCTTCGCGGCGCGAGCCTCGGCGACGCTCTCGTCGCGGAAGTAGTAGTACGGCAGGTAGCCGTTCGGTACACGGCCGTACGCTCGAGTGAGAGCGAACTGGCGCTTCACGCGCGGCGACACGTCGGCGCGCGCCTGGATCTCGTCGGCCGCGGCAGCGATGCGCAGGGCACCGTCCTCGACGCCGTGCTCGCCCTCGATGCCGCACGCGCTGCTCCACGTGGCGTGGTTCACGCCGCTGGCGCTCAGGGTGATGGCGTGCGGGGCGATGCCCAGGGCGGACGCCAGGTGCACGCGATCGTCGTCGCTCTGATCGCAGATCGCGACGCAGGGCACGTCCGTGAAGCGCGTCAGCGCCTCTGCGACGATCTGGGTGGGGTTGGTGTAGTTGACCAGCAGCGCGCCTGGCGCGTGCGTGGCCATCTCGCTCGCCACGCTTCGCATCACGCCCAACGTCCGCATCGCGAAGAAGAAGCCGCCGGGACCGATCGTCTCCTGGCCGATCACACCGAAGCTGAGCGGCACCGACTCGTCGAGGTGGCGCGCCGCTAGGCCGCCCTGGCGGAACGTGGTCAGGACGACGTCCGCCCCCTCGATCGCCCGCACGCGCTCGGTCGTGGCGCTGAGGCGCACACCGGTGCCCTCCAGGAGACGCCTGCCGAGGCGATGGACGACGTCGAGTTCGGCGGCGGCGACGTCCATGAGCGCGAGTTCGCAGCCCGCGAAGGTCGCCGCATCGGCGGCGAAGGCCTGCAGCAGGCCGGGCGCGTAGGCGCTCCCACCGCCGATGATCGCGATCTTCACGCTCGCGCCTCCCATTCCATGCGGGTCGGCGCCGCGCTGGCGCCGCCATAGGCCGTCGTCGCGCGCGCACCGAACCAGCAACCACGCGCCAGGCAGTGCTCGAGCGTGACGCCCTCCCACCAGGCGTCGAGGAACCCCGCATCGAACACGTCGCCGGCCCCCGTCGGGTCGAGCGCCATCACGTTGGGCGCCTGAGCGTGGAGCACCGCGCCGTCGGCCACCGCGCCGCCGGTCACGGCGCCCCACGCACCGTCGCCACCGGCCTTGACGACGCTGATGCCGCGCGGTCGAAGTGTCGCGAGACGCGTGACGAGGTCCGCGCTCGTGACGTCGTCCGGGGCGCCCAGCAGGCGTGCGGCCTCGAGTCGATTCGGCAGGACCACGTCCGCCTCGCGCACCAGCGTGCGCACCGCCGGGAGCGTGAGCGCGCGCTCGTCCCAGCCCGGATCGAACGACACCGTGGCGCCGTGCTCGTGCGCACGTGCGGCGAGCGTCGGCTGGGCGAGTGCGGTGGGGAAGCCGGCCACGTGCACGTGCTCGGCGTCGCTTCCCGCCAACACAGCGGCCACGTCGACGGCGTCACCGCCGGCGCCGAGGTAGGTGGCGAACGCCCGATCGTGCGCCGCGGTGAGCGCCGCAGTGACGGGGGTGGTCCCGGGGGCTCGCAGCGCCACCCAGCTGAGGTCGACGCCCTCGGCAGCGAGGCCGTGGCGCACCACGTCGCCGAGCGCGTCGTGGCCGACGGTGGCGGCCAGCGACACGCGATGGCCGAGGCGGGCCAGGGCGATGGCCGTGATGGCGCTCCCGCCCGGGGCGACCGCGAACCGCTCCGCGAACACCTCCTCGCCCCATTCAGGCAGGCGAGCGAGGTCGCCGAAGACCAGGTCGCAGTAGACGGGGCCGATCACCACGACGCGCGTCGGCGTCGGCGTGAGCGGTGTGGCGCCGCCCGGTGTCACGACGGCGGGCGTCCGTCGGGGTCGAGTCCGAGCTTCGCGAGGGTGGCGTGACGGTAGGGCGATGCGACGGGGCCGTCGAGCAGGGGATCACTGGTGTCGCGCATCCAGGCGACGAGTGCCCGTGCGAGCTCGTCGGCGACGTCGGCGTGCTCGGGGTCGTCGATCAGGTTGTGGCGCTCCTCGGGGTCCGCGACGAGGTCGTAGAGCTCCACATGCGGCCGCTCCTGCACGATCTCGTCGACCATCGTGGCCGTGATCGGGCTGCGCATCACGTCGCCGGGCACGTTCATGACGTCGACCTCGAAGTGCGCGATCAGCTTGTACCGCACGGTGCGCACGGTGCGCATCGGCTCGTAGGCGGTGTGGAAGGTCTTCTCGGCGAAGACCATGGTGTTCGCCGGCGCGGCGACACCCTGCAGGAGCGGCCAGTGGCTGCGGCCGTGCAGTCCGTCGGGCACGCCGAGTCCGAGGCCGTCGAGCAGGGTCGGCAGCAGGTCGACGTGGCTCACCAGAGCGTCCAGCCTTCGGCCGCCCACCAGGCCGGCGGCGGGCCAGCGCATCAGCAGGGCGACGCCCAGCCCGGGGTCGTACATCGTCGCCTTGGCGCGCGGCATGGCGAGGCCGTGATCGGTGGTGAACACCACCCACGTGTCGTCGCGGTCGCCGCGTTCGTCGATGGCCGCCAGGATGCGACCCACGCCCTCCGACATGGCGGCGATGGCCCCCTGCACCTCGGACATCTCCTCGCGCGCTGCGGGCGTGTCCGGGAGGTACGAGGGGACCTCGACGCCGCGTTCTGCGCGCGGCGGCTGGCTCTTGAAGCGGCCGTGCTCGTCGCGGTGCGGCTCCAGGAAACCCACGTTGAGGAAGTACGGCCGGGTTGCGGAGCGCACGACGTCGGCGGCCGCCGCCGCCGTGGTGGTGGCGTTGGTGTGCGAGGCGGCGTGGTGCTGGAAGCCGAGCGAGCGCACGTGCTCCGGTGTGTCGCGGATGACGTGCTGCACGCCGACGTGGGCCGTCGCCCAGCCGGCCTCGCCGAGGTAGTGCGCGAGGTGCCTCACGCCGTCGTCGAGGTGCCAGTCGAACGGCGCGTGGGCGAGGCCGAGCATGCCGACGTCGTGGGCATGCCGGCCGGTGTAGAGCGCCGCCCGGCTGGGGCTGCACTGGGGTGCCGTGGCGTACGCCTGCTCGAACAG
>PWQI01000174.1 GCA_003556805.1 Trueperaceae bacterium
CGGCTGCTCGCGTCGTTGGCGCGCTTCCGCACGATGGTCCTCGCCGTCGACGAGTGGGACGAGGAGCGCCTGCGCGGTGCGCTCGGGGTGCTGGTGCACACGGCCTACCACCTCGGCGCCGTGCGGCAGATGATCCGCGTCGTCTGATCGGCGTCGTCTGACACGCGCCGACGCTGCCGTATCCTGCGTTCAAGCCGGAGAGGAGCGTGGCACATGCGCGTGTACGTGTCGTCCGACATCGAGGGCGTGGCCGGCGTGGTCACGTCGCAGCAGGGGAGCCCGAGCGGCGGCGCTGAGTACGAGCGCGCGCGCCGCCTGATGACCGCCGAGGTCAACGCGGCCGCTGCCGTGGCCTTCGATGCCGGGGCGTCGACCGTGGTGGTGAACGACGCTCATGGTCCCAACACCAACCTCCTCGTCGAGTCGCTCGACGAGCGCGTGCACCTCATCACCGGGAAGCCCAAGGCGCTCAACATGGTGCACGGCGTCGACGAGGGCTTCGACGTGGCGCTGTTCCTGGGCTACCACGCCCGCCCGGGCACCGCCGAGGCGATCTTGGACCACGCCTACGTCGGCACCGTCGTCGACGAGTTGCGCCTCAACGGGGTGGCCTACGGCGAGTTCGGTCTGAACGCCATGCTCGCCGGCGCATTCGGCGTGCCCATCGTGATGGCCAGCGGTGACGACAAGCTCGCTGCCGAGGTCGCGGAGCTGCTGCCGCAGACCGAGGTGGCGGTGGTGAAGTGGGCGACGGGCCGCATGGCCGCACGCACGCTGATGCCCGGACCGGCGCGCGTCGCGATCGCCTCCGCCGTCACACGCGCCCTGCGCGCGACGCGTCCGGAGTGCGTCCTGCGTCCGCCCGAGGGTGGGCTCGACCTTGGCGTCCGCTTCGTCTCGACGATCCAGGCCGACCTGGCGTCGATCATGCCGGGTGCGGAGCGCGTCGACGGGCGCACGGTACGGTTCGTCCACGACGACTACGCCGAGGTCTTCCGAGCCTGCCGTGCGCTGATCGCCTTGGGCCAGGCCGCCTCGTGAGCGAGCAGCTCGTGGTCGCCCACGCGTGGTGTGCCCGACGCCTGCGCGCCTGAAGCGCGGCTAGAACTTCCCGCCCGTCCGGAAGCCGCCGCCACCGATCCTGCCGCCGGTGCGGAAGCCGCCCCCGCCGAAGCCGCCGCTCGGAGGCCGCGGAAGCGAGGGAGCGCGCGGGATCGACGGCGGCCTGGGCGCCCCGCCACCGCTCGACCACGGCGACCCCCGCCCGAAGCCGCCCGAGCCGAAGGTCGGGTCGCTGCGTTGCGGTGCCTGCCGGCGCTGCTGTTCCAGGACGCGCCACAGGGCGTCGCGGGTCATCGCGCCCTGCAGGAACTGCGCCAGCATCGTTGCGACGAGCGTGCCGTCGGCGAAGGTCGAGCCCGGCTGGTCCATCCGCTGGCGCGTGTAGTCGCTGCGCAGGCGCTCGAGCTCGCGCACGCGCTCGCGGTTGCGCGTCGCGACCTCCTTCAGCTCGCGGAGCGTGGCCTCGGTGGTCGTCCGGTCGCGCTCGAGGTCGAGCAGTCGCGCCACGATCGTGTCGTCCTCGGGGAACGGCGTCGCCAGCGCCTCGCGCCGCAGCGCCTGGAGGTCGTCGCGTCCGAGCTCGGAGGCGAGGAAGGCCAGCGCCTCGCGGTAGGCGTCGTCCTCGCCCTTGGCCGTGCGCTCGAGTGCGTCGTGCGCGGTGTCGAGCTCGAGCGCCAGCGCCGCAAGACGCTCGTCGGCGGCCGCGAGGGCCGTGGCTGCCTCGTCCCGAGCGGCCTCGTGGGCGCTGACGCCGTCGGCGTCGCGTGCGGCACGGTCGAGTGCAGCCAGCGCCGCGTGTGCCGCCTCGGCCCGTTCCGCCACCCGTTCGGCGTGCTCGTGCAGCCGCTCGGGCAACTCCTGCAGCCGGGTGAAGTTCAGTCGCGCCGCGTCGAAGCCGACGTGCCGTGCGACCTTGCCGTCGAGCCAGCGGATCGGCGGCATGGCGCGGTACGCGCTCGTACCGAAGCGGCGGCGCCACAGGTACATGAAGAGCGGGTCGTCGTGGTACGCGCGCTCCTTCTGGCTGCGCTCCGCGGCGCTCTGGGTGGCCTTCTCGGCGGCGTGGTCCGCGGTGCGTGCGGCCTCTCGAGCCGCCGTGCGCGCCGCCCGGTAGACCTCGTCGTCTTCGAGCCGCGCCTGCGTCGCCGCCTCCGCCTCGTCCAGGGCGGCCTCGGCGTCCTCGAGGACGTCGGCGAGGCGTTCGCGTTCGCCCTCCGCCGTCGCCATCGACGCTGCCAGGCGCCCGAGGTCGGCATGCAGGGCGTCGATGCGCTCTTGTCGGCGCTCGAGCATCGCCAGCACGCGCGCGTCGGCGTCGGCGACACGCTGCGCCGTGCGGTCGCGCTCCAGGTGCTCGAGGCGCAGCCGAGCCAGGGCCTCGATGGCCTCGCCGCGGCCGACGTCGACCTCGGCGAGACGGCGGCTCGCCTCCGACAGCCGCCGCTCGACGTCGTCCAGTCGCTTCTGCTCCTTGGCGATCGCGCCTTGGATGGTCCCGAGCGCCTGCCGCCCCGTGGTCATGAGGACCTCCTCACCATCGCGTGATCGCCCCACCGCTGGTCGGGATGGTGTACTCGGGCGCCAGCGCACCGGCGCGCTTCGCGCCCACGAGGCGGTCCTCGATGATCCCGTCGGCCGCCTTGTCGGCGGCGACGCGCTCGAACACCTCCTGCGGCACGCGCAGGCCCCACGTGCTCACGCGCTCGACGCGCCCGGTCTCCTCGTTGGTCACCTCGACCCGCACCGGCCTACCGGCGGCGTCGACGGCCTCGACGATCAGGTAGTAGTTGCGCGCCGCCGTGTTCACGTCCGGTACGCGCCAGACGCCGCTCACGGCGTTCGGCCCAGCCGCGATCACGAGCTCGTAGCGTTGCTCCAGCAGCGCCGCGAGCGATGCCAGCGCGTCGACCTCGACGCGTGCGGCAGCGGTGTCGCCGCGCTGCAGTGCGGCCTCGCCCGCGGCGAGCATCGCTGCGGCGCGCTGCAGCGCGCCGGGGGCGTCCGTGCCGGTCGTGACCCGGGCGTGCACGGAACTCAGGTCGCCGGCGAGCGCCTGGCGTGGCGCCACCACCGTGGCGTGCCGCACGCCCCACACGAGGGCGATCACTGCGACGACGACGACGGCGAGCGCCGCCAGTGAGGCGCGGTGCACGTAGAGTCGCGCCAGCGTGGTCGCGAACCCTGGTGGCGGCGGACGGTAGGCGAAACGGTCCTCGCGCAACGCCGCGACACCGGCCGCGAGCACGTGCTCGGGCACGTCGATCCCCTGCGCGGCGTAGGTCGCGCGCAGCCGCTGGATCAACGCCGCCTCGCGCGCCTCGCCCTGCAGTTCCTGCTCCACGAGCCCCTGTCGGTGTCGCAGCGTGTCGACGACGTCCATGGCGAGCATGACCTCGTCGAGCGCGACGCCGCTGGGATGCTCCGCTGCGCCGGCCGCCGCGGGGGTGGGTTCGACCGCGTCCGTCACGGGCGCCTCAGAGCGCCGCGGACTGCGCCAGCTTGGCCAGGCGGCGCTTGCCGTCCTCGACGGCGCCGGCGATCTCCTGCGCGTTCACCGTGCTGTGGACCCGCATCTCCTCGATGATCTCGCGCGAGCGCGACTGGTAGTCCACCACGGCGTCGACGAGCCGCTTCACCGAGTCCGCCCGGATCGTCGGCCCGTACCCGGCCCGCAGCGCTTCCTCTTGGACCTTGCCGCCCATGTCGGCGAGGACCTCGAGCGATTGGCTCACGCCCTCCTTCATCGCATCGAGGGTCCGGGTCGCCTCGTGCAGGCCCGTGAGTCCGCTGAACGACGCGGTCAGCGCCGTGAGCACCGTCTCGTTCGTCCCGAAGAAGCTGACCGCCTGCGCGTTCACACGCTCCTTGGCGGTGTGCGACTGCATCATCCGGCCCATCACCACTTCGGACGTGTTGTAGCTGATGGTCAGGTTGTCGGCGAGGTCCTTTGCGATCTGATAGCGGCGGTCCGAGGCCTGGAGCGCCCTGACGGCCTCGTCGCGCGCCAGTTCGAGCCGCGCCCGCGCGGCCGCGTCGTCGCCCTCCGCCTGCTCGACCGCCTGCATCGAGGCGCCCACGGCGTCCTTGGCGGCCTGGCGCTGGGCCTCGGCCGTGTCGAGCACCTCGAAGGCGAGCACTTCTGCCTGCTTGAGCGCGCCGCGGAAGTCCTGGTAGGCCTCTAGGATGGTCCGCTCGCGACGGATCTGGTCGAGCGACGACGCGCTGACCTCGAGGTAGGTGCGCTTGATGCGGTCGAAGCGTTGCGCGATGTCGCCGCGCGTGACCTTCATCCACACGTTCGCGAGCCGCTCGAAGGTCGAGATGCGACCGTCCTCGACCTGATCGACCATCGCCTTGGCGTCGTCGCGGATGCTGTTGAAGTCGTTGACGATGCGCTCGTACCGGGTGCCGATCTCCATCGCAGCGACCTGCTCGCGCACCACCTCGTTGAAGAGCGACGCCTGAGCCAACGTGCGGGTGATGGCCACCACGCGGTCCTCGTCGAGGTCGCTGATCTGCTGCAGCAGCGCGACGATGGGGGCCTCGTGGCTTGCTGCGCCGTCCGGCACCAGGCCGAGGGTGCGCAGGGCCTGCATGGCTCGGTCCAGGTAGGCGAGTGGCGTGGGCGATATGGCGGTCATGTCGGCCTCCCGGGCGCCGCGGCGCCGCGGACGATCCAGGCTGGCGGCGTGCGCATGGCTCCATCATCGTCGTGATGCGACGGCGCGGCAAGTGGGGTCCTGTGGGGAGACGCCCGCAACGCGCGCCGGTCGGTTCACGGCGCACGATCTGGCAGCGCGTGGTTGCGACGTGACAAACGGGCGACGTACGATGAGGACCAACGATAGCGGGTCCACCGGCCGTGACGCATCCGTGTCGGCCGTGCCTGATGACCGCACCCCGCGCCATCCGTGTCCGTGTGATGGCTCGCCGAACGACCTGAGTGTTTGGAGTCCTATGGAGATCGCCCAACGGTTCCCGCGCGCGGTTCGCGAGCTCGAGCACGTGTGGATCCCGCTCGCCGATGGCACGCGCTTGGCGGCGCGCATCTGGCTCCCGGAGGACGCCGAGGCACGACCGGTACCGGGCATCCTGGAGTACCTGCCGTACCGGCGTCGCGACGGCACCCGCTTGCGCGACGACGACACCCATTCGTTCGTCGCGGGTCACGGCTACGCCTGCGTGCGCGTCGACATGCGCGGCAGCGGCGACGCCGATGGCGTGCTGCACGACGAGTACCTGCCCCAGGAACAGAGCGACGGTCTCGAGGTCTTGCGTTGGTTGGCGGCTCAGCCGTGGTGCGACGGAAACCTCTGCATCATCGGCATCTCCTGGGTCGGCTTCAACGGACTGCAGATCGCCGCGCACGCCCCGCCCGAACTCAAGGCGATCGTCACCATCTGCTCTACCGACGACCGCTATGCCGACGACATCCACTACATGGGCGGCTGCCTCTTGAGCGACAACTTCGCCTGGGCCAACGTCATGTTCCCGCGCAACTTCAAGCCACCGGATCCCGCCACGTACGGTGAAGGCTGGCGTGACGCGTGGCTCGAGCGCCTGGAGCACGGTCGCTTCTGGCTCGAGCCCTGGCTCGAGCACCAGCGACGCGACGCGTATTGGGAGCACGGCTCGGTGTGCGAGGACCTTCACGCGATCCGCTGTCCGGTGTTCGCGGTAGGTGGTTGGGCGGATGGCTACTCCAACGCGATCCCGCGCCTGCTGGCGCGACTCGAGGTGCCCCGGCTCGGCCTGATCGGTCCCTGGGCGCACCGCTACCCCCACCACGGCGTACCGGGACCGGCGATGGACTTCTTGCAGGAGACCCTGCGCTGGTGGGACCACTGGCTCAAGGGTGTCGACACAGGCATCATGCACGAGCCGCACCTGCGCGCCTACGTACAGGACAGCGTGCCGCCGGCCTCGACCTATGAGACGCGACCGGGACGCTGGGTGGGGGAGCCCGCCTGGCCGTCTCCCTTCGTCCAGACCCGCGTGCACCCGTTGGGACCGGGACGCATCGCTGCGCCTGACGACGCGGTCGCGAGCACGGCGCTGCGGCTGCAGAGTCCGCTCGGCGTCGGACTCGAGGCGGGAGATTGGTGCTCGTATGGCAACCCAGGCGACCTGCCGAGCGACCAGCGCCGCGCCGATGGTGGTTCGCTGGTGTTCGACAGCGCGCCGCTCGAGGCCCCGCTCGACATCCTCGGGGCGCCGGTCGTCGAGCTCGAGGTCCGCAGCGATCGACCGTTGGCGCTGCTCGCTGCGCGGCTGTGCGACGTGCGCCCCGACGGCCAGGTCACACGCGTCACGTACGGCCTGCTCAACCTCACCCACCGCGATGGGCATGCGCGGCCCGAGCCGCTCGTTCCCGGCCAGCCGTATCGCGTCAGGCTCCAGCTCAACGACGTGGGCCAGCGCTTCCCAGCCGGGCATCGGCTTCGCCTCGCCCTCTCGACCGATTACTGGCCGCTCGCGTGGCCGTCGCCGGAGCCTGTGACCCTCGAGGTGACCTGCGGCGTGAGCTGTCTCCATCTGCCCGTACGCCCAGCGCGTGCCGAGGACGCCGACGTGGGCGTGCCGATGCCGGCGCGCGGCGCAGCGCCCGCGCCGCACACGGAGCTGGCGCCCGCGTCTCGGCAGCGCCGCCTGAGCGTCGATCAGATCACTGGCGAGACCGTGCTCGAGCTCGAGGTCGACGGCGGCACGGTCCGTTGGGACGCGATCGGCGTGGCGGTCAGTAGCCATAACCGCACGCGCTATGTATCCTGTGGCAACGATCCGCTGAGCGCACGCACCGAAGCCTGGGACGAGGTTCGGCTGCAGCGAAGCGAGGACGGTTGGGACGTACGGATTCGTACCCACACCTCGCTCACGGCTGACGCCACCCACTTCCACACGCGCGCCGAAGTCGAGGCTTTCGCAGGCGCGGAACGTGTGTTCGAGCGGTCGACCGAGCGGAGTTTCGAACGCGACCACGTCTGACGCCGTCGGACGCGCGTTCGTGCCCATCGATTCGCGGGCCGTCCGGCCCTTTGTCGCGCCCATCCGTTGGGCGCCTGGACTCAAGGAGGACCATCATGATCGATCGCCATCATCCCGGCCGACGAGTGGCTCGGGGACCGCACGCGCTGTTCGTGTTCGCGCTTGCTGCCCTGCTCGCCACCGCCACGGTGCTCGCTGCAAGCGACGAGACCCTCAGCGTCCGCGCCCGCAACGGCGCCGACATCAACACGATGGACCCGGCGTTCTACCAGGGCAACGA
>PWQI01000286.1 GCA_003556805.1 Trueperaceae bacterium
ATGCAATGATCGCCGGCACCGTGCAGGGACATGGTCTGATGACGCGATGAGCGACCAGCGCAACGGTGGCGAGCGAGCCACAACCGTCGGCGCGTGCAGCGCCGGCGCCCAGCGGCCGCGTCTCGCGGTCGGCGCGGCCCGGCTGGTCGAGGTCGTGCGCTGGGCGCGTTCCGCGCTGGCCTCCGGCGGCGCGTTCGAGCTCGACGTGCCCGACCCGGACGCCACGGCTCGTACGGCCCCGGCCCCGGGCGCGGCGCGCGACCGCGCCGCGCCGCTGCGCACCTGGCGGGCCTGGGTCGACCTGGCAGAGGTCCTCGGTTGCCGCTGTCACACACCGGAGCGTGTCGCGCCCGGCGTCGTACGCATCCGCTTCTCGCCGCTCGAGCCGGAGGCGGCCTGGCACGGCGGCGCCGGGGGTGCCCTGCGCTACGAGCCCGGCGGCGCGTTCGCCGCCGTGCGGAAGCTGGAGCACCCCGGCTTCCTCGTCCCCTTGCTCGAGGCGCTCGAACGTGTCCGGCCTCCCGATGGCGGGCGCGTGTTGGTGCTCGGCTGCCACCGCGGCGACGAGATCGAAGCGCTCGGCTGGCTCGACCCGCCGCCCAGCGCGCTCGCGGTCACCGGCGTGGACCGTGCGGCCGGCGCCCTCGAGCAGGCGCGCGAGCGCTTCCCAGGAGCGCGGTTCGTCGAGGCCGACGTCAACGACCTACCGAACGATCTCGGCAGGTACCACCTCGTGATCGCGGTCGACCTGCTGCAGAGCCCCGGGGTCGACGACAAGGCGCTGCTGCGGAGCGTGGTCCAACGCCATCTCGAGACCAGAGCCGGCCTGCTCCTCGGCGTGCCCAACAGCCGCTTCCGCGGTGAGGAGGTGGTGTGGGGCGCGCGCACCAAGAACTACCGCGCGAGCGACCTGTCGCTCGTGGTGCGCGACCTGGCCGCGTACCGGCGCTACCTCCAGCAGCACGGCTTCGTCACGCACGTGGGCGGCCGTTACGACCTGCTGCTCGGCGCCTGGCGACCCGGCTGAGCCGGGCGGCGAGCCGCCTGCGCTGGGCACGCCGCGAACCGGGTCGTCACTGCGACGCCTCGAGCGCCGCCTTGTCGAGGGCGCGGAGCTCGCTGAAGCGGAACGAGAACGCCAGGCTCGCCGCCGCGACGGCCGCCGCGACGGCGAACAGCAGCGGGTAGCCGGTCGCGACCGCGGCCAACCCGACCGCGATCGGCGCCAGGCTCGGCAGCGCCAGGATGCTGTTCGCCACGCCCACGTAGAGCGGCCGCTGCGGCGCCAGCGAGACGGCGTAGAGCAGGTTCCAGGCCGCGATGCCCATGCCTGAGTTGCCCGCAGCCGAGAGCGCGAACACCAGCGCGAACCCCTGCCAGGTCGGCATCAGCAGGGCCGCGAGCGGCGCCGCGACCATGCACGCCAGCGACACCTGCAAGACGGTCACGTTCTGGCCACGGTCGGCGGGTCGGCGGAAGGCGAAATTCACGGCGATCGAGGCGAAGGTCGCGACGATGACGAAGGTGCCGAGCGAGGCGACCGGTGCGCCCAGGTTGGTGATGGCATGGATCGCGTAGAAGGGCTCGGCCATCAGCGCGAGCAGCCCCAGGAAGCGCACCCGCAGGTAGCGCCGGAAGCTGACGTCGACGCGCAACACGCTCGGCAGGCGCCGCAACATGGCGGCGAGCGGCTCCTTGAGCGCCGGTACGCCGGGCGGTTCGCGCACCAGCGCGAACGAGAGGTACGCACCACCGACCAGCACCGTGCCGAACAGGAACACGACGCCGAAGTCGGTCGGGAACGGCAGGTCCGAGTCGAACACCCAACGCAGCACCAGCCCGGAGAGCAACGCCAGCACGCCGCCGATGGCGTTGCGCAGGACCCAGAACGTGCCCAAGCGGTAGTGGGGGACGACCTTGGCGGTGACGTCTGCGAAGGGGACCCCACCGATGCCGCCGGCGACGGAGTTGAGCGCCAGGACGGCGAGCGTGACGGGGATCAGGACGCGCGGGTCGTCGACCAGGAACACGGTCACGGTGAGCGCGGCGAAGACGACGATGCGCAGCGTCGAGGTGCGCCGGTACAACGGCAGCTTGAAGGGTTGGTGCGCCAGACGGCTCGCGACGAACAACTGCGGCAAGAACCAACCGCCGACGCGCAGGGCGGGGATCATCCCGATCACCCAGCCGGGAGCGCCCAGCGCGGCCAGGAACGGAGCCAGCACGAGCGCGCTGTGGAAGAACGCCTCGCCGCCGTTGACGAGGACGCCGTTGTAGACGCCTAGCCAGAAGTTTCGGTTCGGTTCGCCCCAGCCCTTGGCCTGCACGCGGGCATCGTACAGCCGTGCGCGGGCGAACGGCTCAGCAGTCGGGGGCCGCGCAGGAGCCGTCGCGCGCCGAGCGCTCGAGGGTCCCGCCGTAGCCGTCGAGCCGGGCCGGTAGCGCCGTGGCGTCGTACGCCGCGAACCCGACCGGGTCGAAGGTCGTGTAGCGCACCGTCAGCGGTTCCAGCCACACGTCGACGACCGTCACCGCCGAGCGCGCCGGAGCGTCGCCGACGCGCAACCGGCGACCGCCGACGCCGCCACTGAAGAGCAACTCGAGCCCCTCCCAACGGCCGGGATAGTAGGCCGCCTGGTGGCCACTGACGTAGAGATCGACGTCGTGCGCGAGCATCAGGTCGCGCAGCGACGCCGCCTCCCACACCACCTCGCCCTGTCGGTCGCGTCCTATCGCGATCCCGACGAGCGGGAGGTGACCCATCACGATCCGCGCGCTCGCCTCGCGAGCGGCCTCCGTGCCGAGCGCTGCGGACAACCAAGCGCGTTGATCGGCGTCGACTACCGGACCGGATGCGTCGATCGCGGCGACGAACAGCGGACCCAGACGCGTCGCGAACGTGAACGGCGCACCGTCGTCGGCCACGACGTCCAAGCCGGCGCGGTGCTCGGGGCGAGCCCAGTAGCTGGCCGCCGCGTCGCGCTCGCGCGCGAACGCGAAGCTTCCGTCGGCGCTTCGCAGGTTCGACGCGTCGTGGTTGCCCATCGTGGCGACGTACGGGATTTGCGCGGCGCGCAGTGGCGCGGCCACGGCCGCGTCGAACGCGTCCCACATCGCCGCGAACCGGTCGTCCGGCAGCGAGCGATCCTGGCCCGCCACGAGGTCGCCTGGGAGCAGCACGCCGTCGGGGCGCCAGACGTCGATGATCGCCGCGACCACCCGGGCGACCGGCGCGGGGTACGTCACGCTGCCGTAGGGGCCGTTGAAGTCCCCGAACACCACGACGCGAACGTCGCCGCGTGGCGCGTCGGTGACCGCGCCGTCGCGCGCGGCACTCCATGGCGTGAGGCACGCGAGCACGCACAGCAGCGCGGTGAAGCGCGCGTGGCCGGTCCAGGTCGTTCGCAAGAGCAGCATCTCGTCAGTATGGCGCGTACCGCGACGCCCGCGTGCCTGCCGCTCCCGACGTTCGGTGTGCGGGCTGGACGCGACACAGGCGAGTTCCCGCCGTCGAAGCGGGTAGCGTGGCCTGATGTCTGGACCTCGGCTCATCGCGCGGCTCCTGGGTGCCCCGGCGTTCTCGTGGGGTGGTGCGCGGGTGGCGCCGCGGGCCGTCAAGGCGCTCGCGCTGCTGGTGTACCTCGCGCGCGCCGAGGACGGCGTGTCACGCCGCGACCTCGCTGAGCTCCTGTGGGGGTTGGAGCGTGTCGGCAGCGTGCATCAGGCGCTGCACACGCTGCGGAGGGCACCGGGTGGCGAACGGTGGCTCTCGGTCGGGCGTGGCCCCGTGCGCCTGCGCGCCAGGTGCGACGTCACCGTCTTCGAGCGTCTCGTCGCGCGAGGCCGCCATGGCACCGCTTTGGCACTGTTGCGCGGCGAGCCGTTCGACGGTGTCCGGGTGCCGGATGCGCCGGCCTTCGAGGATTGGCTCGGGCTCGAGCGCATGCGGCTCGAAGACCTGCGGCGCGACGCGCTGCGAGGCGAGTCGCGCCGCCTGGCGGCGGCCGGCGCCAGCGCGGAGGCCATCGCCTTGGCGACGACGCTGCTGCACCTCGACTCGCTCGACGAGAGCGCGCACCAGTTCGTCGTCCGGCTGCACCTGCAGCGGGGCGACGTGCGGGCCGCCCGGGTGCAGTACGAGGCGTGCTGCGCGCTGCTCGACCGTGAGCTCGGTGTGGACCCGTTGCCCGAGACGAGCGAGTTGGGCGACGCCATCGCTGCGGCCGAGCGCGCCATCCGCGACCACACGCCGCTCGAGACGATCGCCACGACCCCACCGGCGCTGCTCCGACCGAGCGTCCTCGTCGGCCGGACGGAGGAGCTCGAAGCCGTGGGACGCGCGTGGTCGGAGGGCCGAATCGTGCTGTTGGTCGACGCGGCGGGTGCCGGCACGAGCCGGCTCGCGCTCGACGCCGCCGAAGGGCGTGGGCGCTACGTGGTCCTCGAGGGCCGTCCCGGCGACGCGGGCGTGCCGTACGGCAGCCTCGTCAGGGCCGTCGAGACGCTTCGTCAGGCCGTGGACTGCGAGGTGCTGCCGCGATGGGCGCGCGACGAACTCGCGCGCGTGTCGGCCGACCCGGCAGCCTCCGACGGTGCGGGTGCGGCAGGTCCGATCGTGTCCGCCCGCTCCGGGCCAGCCGTGGCGGCTGCCCTGCGCTCCCTCGACGCCGCGGTCGCCACGGTGGTGATCGACGACCTGCACGCGTTCGACGAGGACAGCCGGCACGTGCTCCTGGCGGCCATCGGAGAGGACGGTGCCCAGCGCCCCGCGCTGGCAGTCACGGTGCGCGAGGGGGCGCTCGCCGCAGCGGACGCGCGCAGCCTGGGCGCCCTGTGCGCGAAGGGCATGGCCGTCGTGATCGACATGTCGCCGCTCGACGCCGGCGCCGTCGAGGCGCTGCTGGTCGCCGTCGGGATCGACGATGGCGAGGCGTTGGCGGCCGATCTCGTGGGCTTCACGGGGGGCAATCCCCTGTTCGTGGTCGAAGTGCACAAGGACCTCCATGCCGCCGGGCGTTTGCGGCCCGCGGTGGGACTGCCCACCGACGTCGAAGCTCCCGACCGCGTCGTGCGGACGCTGGAGCGTCGCCTCGACGAACTCGATCGCGAGGCCCTGCGCGCCGTGCGCGTGCTCGCGCTCGCCCCCGCGGCGGCGCTCGACCTCGTGGCCGAGGTGCTCGACCTCGACGAGCACCGCGTGGCCGAGGCGTTCGGCGCTGCGGAGGGCGCGGGATGGCTCGTCGACGGTGCCTTCACGCATACGTTGGCGCGAGAGGTCGTCGAGGCCCATGCGCCGGCGTCCGTACGGCGCCTGCTGCATCGGCGCTTGGCCGCTGCCCTCGCTGCCCGTGGCGCCCCGGTGGGCATCGTCGCGTGGCATCGGCTCGAGGCCGCCGATGACGCCGCGGCCGCCGCACCGGAGTTGCAGGCCGCCGCCGAGGCCGCGCTCAGGATCGGCCCGTCGCGGCAGGCGATGCGGTGGTTGGAGCGGCTCGTGGCGAGCGTCGACGACAGCTCGGAGCCCTACGCGCGTGCGTTGCTGTGGCTCGGCTCGGCGCGCGGAAAGCTCGAACTCGAGCGCGCCCAACGCGAGGTCGAGGCAGCGCTCGACGCCGCGGATCGCCACGGGCACGCTGCGATCGCGCTCGAGGCGCTGCTCACGCTGGCGCGACAGGCGCGAACGGCGGGCGCGTACGCGCGTGCCGCCACCCTCCTCGACGATGCCGCCCACCGCGCCGGCCGCCCTATCCCGGTGAAGATCACGATCGACCGGCACTGGGTGACGTTCCACCTGGCCTGGGCGCGTGGCGAGTTCACTGCGGCCGAAGCGAGCCTCGAGGCCCTCTCGGCGCTCGTCCCGGACGACGTCGGCCTGGCGTACGAGCGCAGCACCCTCGACTGGCACATGGGTCGCTTGGAACGCTGCGCGGAGCGGCTCGCCGGGATCGACCGCTCCGAGCTCGATGCCGCGCTCGGCGGTCATATCGATCACGTGGCCGGGCTCGCCGCATGGGCGCTCGGGTGGCCGCAGCGCTCAGAGGCCCTCCTGCTGCAGGCGTTGACGACGTTCGAGGCCGTGGGCGATATCCAGCACGAGATCTTGGTGCGAAACGGCGTGGCGTTGGCGCTGGTCGGCTCGGGCCGTTTCGACGAGGGCCGCACGCACGCATTGCGGGCAGGGCGGCTCGTGCGCGGGCACGGTACGCCGCTCTTCGCGGCCGACGCCGCCAGCAGGCGCGCCCTGATCGACCTGCACTGTGACGAGGCCGGTGAGGCGTTGCGCGCGTTGCAAGAGGCCTGGGACGCGGTGGAGGGCGTGACCGACCCGTACCGGCGCAGCACCATCCTGAGCGTCTGGGCGGGCGCGTCGGCCGCCGTCGGTGACACCGATGGTGCCCTGGCCACCGCCACGGAGGCGCTGACGCTGGCCGAGCGCATCGGGCAGCCGCTGGCGTGCGCCATCGCCGAGCGTGCGCGCAGCGTGGCCGATCGCTACGTCGGCGACACCGACGGTGCCGTCGAGCACGCCGAACGCTCGGCTCGGCGTGCGGCACGCCACGGGATGGTCGAGCAGCAGGGGCACGCCCTGGTGATGCAGGCGCGCGCGCTCGAGGCGGCGGGTCGGGCCGGTGCGAGCGACCTGGCCGAGGAGGCACGCGCCCTCGGGCGTGAGCGGGCGTTGCCGCACCTGGCGTGGCTGGCCGGCAACGTGCTGGTGCGCTCGGGCGACGACGGCGCTGTCGCGGAGGTCGCGCACCTCGAGGCGCGCTTGCGTGCACGCTCACCCAGCGGACGCCTCCTGGACTTGTGACGGTCGTCCCAAGCGGGTTTTGAGGCTCGTTTGAGGCGCGCTGTCTAGCCTTGCGACGTGCGAGAGGAAGCGCGTTACGTCCTGTACCTGTGGCGCGACGGCGAGGGCGACGGCGCATGGCGCGCCAGCCTGACCGACGTGCGCACGCACCGCGTGCGGCGGTTCCGCGACACCGCGGGCCTACAGGCCTTCCTGGACGAACGCACCGCTCGCTCGCGCGCCCTCGGTGACGCCGGCACGCCCGATGCGGGCGTGGACGGTGAAGTCGAGGGCGACGCCTGAGGAGGCCCGATGCACGCTTCACGTTCCAATCGTTCGATCGACCCCGCTGACCGACCGCGCCCCCGTGCCGTGCTGCACGCGGCAGCGTTCGCCCTCGCGGCGCTGCTCGTGGCTGCTTGTGGCGCACCCGGCAACGGCGGCGTGCCGGCGGGATCGCTCACGATCGCCCCGGCCTCGCTCGAGCTCGGCGTCGGTGCCGACGAAACGCTCGTGGCCAGCCTCGACGGC
>PWQI01000111.1 GCA_003556805.1 Trueperaceae bacterium
CGAGCGTGGTGCGCCCCTGCTGCACCTGCTGCAGCCCCTGCAGGATGGCGGCCTCGGTCTGGGTGTCGACCGCCGAGAGGGCGTCGTCGAAGATCAGGATGCTGGGGTCGCGGATGATGGCGCGCGCGATCGCAGTGCGTTGCCGCTGCCCGCCGGAGAGCGTCACGCCGCGCTCGCCCAGGGGCGTGTCGTAGCCGAGCGGGAAGCCCTCGACGTCGCCCGCGAGCTGCGCGAGCCGCGCCACCTCGAGCACGCGCCGCTGCAGCGCCTAGGGGTCGTCGCCGTCGGGCACCCCGTAGGTGATGTTCTGGGCGATGGTGTCGCTGAACAAGAAGGGCTCTTGCGGGACCAGGCCGATGTAGCGCCGCAGCACGCGGACCGGGTAGCGGCGGATCGGGATGCCGTCGATCAGGATCTCGCCCTCGTCCGGGTCGATCAGGCGTCCGATCAGGTTGACGATCAGCGTCTTGCCGGCGCCGGTGCGACCGGTCAGGCCGATCGACTCGCCGGCGCGGATGCGCAGCGACACGCGGTCGAGCACGCGTTGGCCGTCGAGCGTCAGGGACACGTCGCGGAACTCGATCTCGCCGCGCACGCGCTCCAGGCTATGGTCGGTCTCCTCGGTGTCGCGGATGCGGGGGCGCTCGTCGAAGATACTGCGCAAGCGGCCCCACGAGGTGGATCCGCGCTGGACCATGTTGGCGATCCAACCGAGCGCGATGAGCGGCCACTGGATGCCTTCGAACAGGAAGACGAAGGCCGAGAACTCGCCGATCGTGAGCGATCCGCCGATGCCGAGCACCTGGCGCCCGCCGACGAGCAACAGGAGGGAGATGGTGAGGCCGAACAGCAGCTCCATGAGCGGAAAGAGCGGGCCGTCGACCCGCGTGAGTCGGAGGTTGCGGCGGATGAACTCGTCGTTGAGCGTCTTGAAGGTGGCGAGCTCGCGGTCTTCGATGCCGAAGCCCTTGACCACGCGGATGCCGGAGAAGTTCTCCTGCGCCATCGCAGAGACGTTCGAGAACTGCTCCTGCACCTTCTCGTAGCGCCGGTGGATGATGCGCAGCAGGATGAAGAACGAGATCGTGATGAAGGGGACGATGGTGAGCGTGAGCAGCGTCAGCCCCACGTCGAGCGACGCCATGCGGTAGAGCGTGAAGCCGAGGACCAGCGCGGTGAACACGCCTTGGAACACGCCGATGCCGGCGAGCATGCGTACGGCGTTGAGGTCGGCGGTGAGCCGGGCCATGAGGTCGCCGACGCGGTAGTTGTCGTAGAAGTCGCCGTCGAGCCGAGTGAAGTGGCGGAAGAGGTCGCGGCGGATGTCGAACTGGATCTCCCAGCTGGCGTTGAGCATGGTGCGGCGAACGATGATCATGGTGCCGGCACCGACGAGCGCGAGGCCTATCACCGCGCCGATGTACCACCAGACCGTGGTCATCGTCATGGTGCCCTCGCTGAACGAGTCGATGGCGCGGCCGACGACGATGGGCACGAAGGTGTTGACGAACGAAGCCACGACGAGGAGCGCGATGCCGAACAGGTAGACGGCGCGATAGCGGGAGATGTAACGGAGCAGGTCGCGGAGGGTCTGGCGCACGGTTCCTCTCGGTGGCGCGCGCCCGGGGTGGGTACCCGAGCGCGAGGTCTATCATCGGCAACCACCGATGAAGATGGTCGCGTCATAGCCAGGCGCCATCATACGCCCGGTCGTCGGAGAGACGGTGTCGCTGCTCGCAGCGCCGGCGACACGCGCAGCGCCGGCGGCGTCCTCACGGCACCAACTGCGAGCCTCCGTACGGTTCCCCGTTCAGCGTCAACTCGAACCGGACCGGTCCCGGGTACGTCGTCAGCCACGTCCCCTCGACGCGTTCGCCGCCACGCACCTGTACCGTCCGCACCACCGTCTCGACGCCGTCGAGCGTCACCGCCGTCACCTCCGCCGTCTGGACCGGGATGCCCGGCTCGATCAGCCACAGGTATGGAACGTCGCGCAGTCGCGGCTGGCGTACCTGTGCCTGCACCGTCGGCACCGGAATCGGCACGGGCCGCACGTTCACGGTCAAGGTGAGCGCGCCATCGGTCGGCTGCGCCCCGGGGCGCAGCGACTGCCGCACCACACCGTCTGGCAGCATGCCGTCCTCGACGTACTCGACGCGCACGTCGAAGCCGCCGGCGAAGGTGCGCGCGTCGGCTTCGCTCAAGCCCGACAGGTTCGGAAGCCCCTCGGCGGCGTCGATTCCGGGGCGCCCCTCGGCCACGAGGAGTCGAAGCACGGCGCCGTCGAGCGGCACGCGTCGGTACGGCGCCAGGGATTGCGACACCACGGTGCCAGGCTCGGCCTCGCTCGCTTCGACGCGCTCCACGACGAGCGCAGCGTCGGTGAGGCCGGCGACGAGCGCGAGCGAGCGCGCGTCGTCCTCGTCGAGCCCGACCAGGTCGGGTACGAACGTGGTCTCTTGGGGCGGACCGAGGCTGATCAGCAGGTCGATCGGCGTGCCGATGCCCAAGACGCTGCCCGCCGTCGCCGACTGCGCCAGCACCACGTCGACGGGAGCTCGCTCGTACACGCGCACCACGCGCCCGACGTCGAGACCGGCCTCGCTCAGGCGCGCCTCTGCGCTCGCCAGGGACTGCCCGAGGAGCGCCGGCACCGTGGCAGGCGCCACCTGCCCGGGCGACACCGCGTAGACGAGGCGCACGGCGCGACCGGGGCGTAGCGGGGTGCCCGCTTCCGGATCGAGGGCCAACACCGTGCCGCTCGGCTCGTCGGATGCACGGGCGACGCCCTCCACGCGCAGGCCCGACGCCACCAGGCGCTCGGCCATGGTCGTGGCGTCTGCGCCGCCGGGGTCGGGCACCTGAACCAGCCGATCGTTGGCGCGTACGGCGAAGCCGCCAGCGACCAGCACCAGCGCGAGCACGGCCAGGCCCGCGGCGACCGCCCACGATGTCGCGGTGTCCGAGAGCGTCGGCATGCCACGGCGCGCCCGCGGCTCCGGCGCGCGCTCCAGCGGCGCGCGCCGCGTGTCGGGGACACTGTCCGCTCCGAAGGGCAGGTCGGCAACCAGCGGCCCGTTCGGACCCATCCGCAGGCGTGCACGCTCGGGCGCGACACCCGCATCGCGCAGCCGCGCTGCGAACGTCGGGTCGAGCGTCGCCTCGGCACCGTCGTCATGATGCTCACGCCACGCCACGTAGCGCGCACCGGGCCGCGACACCACGTCGAGCACGTCGGCGAGGCCCTCGCGAGAGAGCCGTCGCAGTCCGCGGCGGTACCGCTCGAAGTGCGCCTCGTCGGCTGGGGAGAGGTCGTACCAGACGACCCGGATCGGGTGTCCGTCGGCGGTGGTCGCGTCGAATCGCACCACGCCCTCGCCGAGCGGGCGTTCGGCGAGGATCTCGTACTTGCCGTCGAGCAGCGGCACGATGGCAGCGGGGTCCCCGGCCCCGCTAGCTGCCGCTCCCTTCCGCCGCGGGTCGAGACGGGGGCGACGTGGTCGGCGGTGCGGAGCGGGCGGCTTCCTCGCGTGCGCGCTCCTCGGCCTTGGCCTTCTGTCGTTCGTTGGACTCCTGGATGCGGCGCTCGTGCTCCTCGACCGCGTTCACGATCCAGTCGGCGATGCTCTCGGTGTCCTCGCCCGCCTCGGCGCGGCGATAGGCCTCGGCCACCAACTTGCCGTCGACGGTCTCGACGCGCAGCAGCGCCCTGGCGACGGCCTCGACGGCCGGCCAGTGCGCCTCGATCAGCTCGTGCGTGCGCTCGTACGCGTCGCGCAAGATCTCCGTCACCTGCTCCTCGAGCTGGCGCGCGGTCTCCTCGGAGAAGTCCTTGCGGCGGCTGATCTCGCCGCCCAGGAACACCGGTCCGGAATCGGACCCCCAGGCGACGAACTCCTCACCGCCCATGCCCATGTCGAGCACCATCTGCTTGGCCATCTCGGTGGCCTGCTTGAGGTCGTTGCTCGCCCCTGACGAGATGGTTCCGGTGACGCGCTTCTCTGCGACGCGCCCGCCGAAGGCCACCACCAACTGCGAGCGGAAGCGGCTCTCGCTGAAGAACATCTCTTCCTTCGAGAGGGGCGCCATGAAGCCGCCGGCGCCGCCGCGCGGGCTGATCGTGACCTTGCGGATCTCGCCGAGATCGGGCTGCGCGGCGTACGCGACCGCGTGCCCCGCTTCGTGATACGCGAGCAGCTTGCGCTCCTCCTCGGTCGGCACGAGGCTGCCGCGACGCAAGCCGAGCGTGATGCGATCGAGCGCGTCGTTGAAGTCGGTCCAGCTGATCACGTGCTTGCTCGTGCGCGCGGCGATGAGCGCCGCCTCGTTCGTCAGGTTCTCGAGGTCCGCGCCCGAGAACATCGGCGTGGACTCCGCCAACCGGTGCAGGTCGACCTCGTCGTCCACCGGCTTGTTGCGCACGTGCACCTTGAGGATCTCCTCGCGCTCGCGCAGCGTCGGCAGGCCGATGGTGACTTGGCGGTCGAAACGACCGGGGCGCATCAGGGCCGGGTCGAGGATGTCGGGCCGGTTGGTGGCGGCGATGATGATCACCGACGTGTCCTTCTCGAACCCGTCCATCTCGGAGAGGATCTGGTTCAGCGTCTGCTCGCGCTCGTCGTGGCCACCGCCGATGCCCGCGCCACGCCGGCGTCCGATCGAGTCGAGCTCGTCGATGAAGATGATGGCCGGGCTGGCCTTGCGCGCCTCCTCGAACAGGTTGCGGACGCGGCTGGCGCCGACGCCGACGAACATCTCCATGAACTCCGAGGCCGACACCGTCAGGAACGGCACGCCTGCCTCGCCGGCGACGGCGCGCGCCAGCAGCGTCTTGCCCGTGCCGGGGGGGCCGACGAGCAGCAGGCCCTTGGGGATCTCGGCGCCGATGCGCAGGTACTTCTGCGGGTGCTTGAGGAAGTCGACGACCTCGCGCAGTTCCTGCTTGGCCTCGGCGTGGCCTGCAACGTCCGTGAAGGTGGTGTCGACCTTGTTCTCGCGGCCGTACGTCTTGGCCTTCGACTGCCCGAACTGCATCACCTGGTTCGGCCCACCCTGCGCACGCATGAAGAAGAACCAGAAGATCGCGATCAGCAAGATGAACGGCAGGAAGGAGATGAGCAGACCGATCCATTGCGGCGGGTTGCGGATCGTCACCTCGCCGACGTTCTCCTCGAGCCGCAGCAAGAGCGAGTCGCTGACGATCGTGGTCACGCGGAAGTTCCGTACGGTCTGTGGCTCACCGTCGATCAGCACCTGCGACTCACTTCGCAGTTCGCCGTCGATGACGCCGTTGTTGCGCTCGATCGTGACGCGCGCGACCCTGCCCTCGTCCACCAGCTGCGTGAAGGTCGAGAAGTTGATCTCCCGCGGCGCACCGGGGCTGCTGAACTGGTTGAAGACGAAGATGCCCAGGATGATGAGCATCACGATCAGCCAAGGGTTGAATGAACGTCTCACGCGGCCTCCAGGTACGCCGTGCGCGGCCGTCGGCGACGCGGCGGTCGGGGTGGCCGGCGCGCGCGGGACGCATACCCCGTCGCTACGGCCTCTCTATAGGTGAGCGTAGCACCCGGGTCTATGAGCCACCTGTAAGCAGCGGGACGGTTATCGGGGGCACGCCGCGCCCCTGCGCTCACTCGAAGCGGTACCCCTTGGGCACGGCCGTCACGCCGCTCGGAGCCACGGTGAAGCCGCGAGCGCGGTCCTGTTCGGGATCGACGCCGATCGTCGTGCCCGGTGGCACCGTCACGTTCTTGTCGATGATCGCGTTGCGGATCACGCAATGGCGGCCGATTTCGACGTTGTCGCAGATCACCGAGCGCTCCACGCTGGCGTAGGAGTGGACGTGCACGCGCCGGAACACGACCGACTCGCGCACGGTGCTGCCGGAGATGATGACGCCGCCGGCGACGACGGAGTTGAGAGCCTGACCGCGCCGATCATCCATGTCGTGCACGAACTTGGCCGGTGGGGAGTACTCCGCGGACGTGCGCAGCGGCCAGGCCTCGTTGAACAGGTCGAACTCCGGCTCGAGCGCCACGAGGTCCATGTTGGCCTCGTGATACGAGTCGAGCGTCCCGACGTCGCGCCAGTACGTGTTCGGGCCCTCCTGGCCCGGGATCGGGTTGCGCGCGAAGTCGTACGCGTGCAGCGCGTAGCCTTGCTCGAGCGCCATCGGCAGCACGTTCTTGCCGAAGTCGTGCTCGGACTCGCGCACGAGCGCGTCCTCGCGCAGCATGTCGAGCAGCTTGGACTTGGTGAAGACGTAGTTGCCCATCGACGCCAGGCAGGTGTCGGGGCGTCCCGGGATCGGGTTGGGGTTCGCCGGCTTCTCCTGGAACTCCGTGATCCGCCAGTTCTCGTCGATCTGCAGCACGCCGAAGCGCGTGCCGTCGGCCAGCGGCGTGGGGTAGGCGGCGATGGTGACGTCGGACTCGTTCTCGAGGTGGTGCTCGATCATGTGCGAGATGTCCATCTTGTAGATGTGATCGCCGCTGAAGATCGCCACCAGGTCGGCACCGGTGTTCTCGATCAGGTGGATGTTCTGGTAGATCGCGTCGGCCGTACCCCGGTACCACTCCGCGCCGAGCTCTTCGTAGAGGTACATCTGCGCCGGCGCCAGGGTGATGTAGTAATCCGACAAGAACGTGCCGAAGCGCCAGTTGCGCTGGATGTGTTCGGTGAGCGACTGCGCCTTGTACTGCGTGAGGATGAACATCCCGAAGATGCCGCTGTTGATCATGTTGTTCAGCGCGAAGTCGATGATGCGGTACTTGCTGCCGAACGGCACGGCGGGCTTGGTGCGTTGCCACGTGAGCGGGTGCAGGCGCGTGCCCTTCCCACCTGCCAAGACCATGCCGACCGTCTTCACGGAACGAGTGTGCATGTTCGAAGAACCTCCTCGAAAGGCGCAGAAGCACGAGCGACCCCGCTGCCGGGGTGGCCGATACGGACGATGCCGCCATGCTACCGCGGCGCCGAGCGATCGCGCCGTCGCTCGGCCGCCGCACCGCTGTGCCGTGCATGGTGTGCTGCGCTCGCGACGCTCACCCTGCAAGCGCCTACGCTGGCGGGCGTGGAGCACCTGCGCGAGTACCAGGACTACATCCTCGCCTACCGCCTGCGCGCGCTGATCGGTGGACGCCTGCGGCCGTCCGGTGCGCCGCTGTCGCTGCCGGCCTACGCGGCCAGGCGCCTGCGGCGTCAGGCCTTGGCGCGCGAGGTGACCGCGTCGGGCGACTACCGCGCCGCATTGCGCGACGTGGATCGCTTGACCGACGAGCTCAACTTCGGCTTCTGGCACAACCCTGGCGAGACGGTCGCCCTCCTCACCGCCGTGGTCGCGGCCGGTGGCTGCCCGGCACTCGAGTCCGAAGCGGCGTTCACGGACGGGCTGTTGACGCCCCAGGAGCGTGCGCGTGCGGGTGTCGACGGCTGCGCGGTGCTGGGCCGGTACTACCTGGGCCTCGTGCGCGCGTCCGCGGCGTACCTCGACGCCGAGGTGTTCGACCGCCTGCGCGGATCGCTCGATGCGGTGCGCGAGCGCGTGCCGCTCGTGGTCGTCGACGGCGTCGTCACGGACGAGGGGTGACGGCCGCGGATGCGCTAGCCTGGGGCGCCATGGACGAACGCCCCTGCCTACTCGACCTGTCGCCCGCCGACCTCCCCGTCCCTGACGGGCAGGATCGCTATCGAGCGCGACAGTTGTCGCGCTGGCTCTACCAGGCCGGGGCGCGCGACACGTCCGCGATGACCGATCTCCCCGCCGCCTGGCGTGAACGTCTCGCAACCGAGTGGCGCATCGACCCGTTCGAGCGCATCGAGCGCTTCCCGAGCGCCGACGGGAGCGTGCGTTACCTGTTCACGCTGGGTGACGGCAAGCGCACCGAAGCGGTCTACATGCCGTACAGCGATCGGAAGACCGTGTGCGTGTCGTCGATGGTCGGCTGTCCGGCCGGCTGCGCCTTCTGTGCGACGGGCGCGCTGGGCTTCGGTCGCAACCTCAGCCGCGGCGAGATCGTCGGCCAGCTCCTCGCGGTCGCGTGGCACGAGGGCTTCGCCCCGACGGAGCTGCGCAACGTGGTGCTCATGGGCATGGGCGAGGCGCTCCTGAACTACGACGCCGCGATCGGCGCCATCCGCACGATGATCGACCCGGACGCGTTCGGCATGTCGGCCAGGCGCATCACGCTCTCGACCGTCGGGCTGCCGAACCGCATCCGACGCCTCGCCGGCGAGGGGTTGCCCCTCGTGCTGGCCGTCAGCCTCCATGCGCCGGACGAGGCGACCCGCCGGCGGATCATCCCCACGGCGCACGCGCATGCGATCGACGACATCATCGCCTCGCTGCACGAGTGGCAGGCCGCCGGCGGCCGCCGCGTGACGATCGAGTACACCCTCCTCGCCGGGGTCAACGACGACCTGAGCCAGGCGAGGGCGCTCGCGGCGCTGCTCGAGGGGCTCGTCGTGCACGTGAACCTGATCCCGTTCAACCCGTGGAACGGGTCGGGCTTCAGCGCCACCGGCACACCTCGTACCGACGCCTTCGCACGGGTGCTGGAGCGCGCCGGAGTGCGCTGCTCCGTGCGCTTCTCGCGCGGTCGCGACGCCGGCGGCGCCTGCGGCCAGCTGTCCCTGCAGGGCGCCGAGCGGCCCCAGCGTGAGGCCGCCGAGGCGCGTGTCTGAGCGCGTTCGCGTGGCCGACCCGACCGGTGCGGCATTTCACAGGTGCCGAGCGTGCGTTTCGGGTACAGTGTTCAGCACGAAGCATCGTCACGCACGGCACGCCCGCGGTGTGGCGCGCAGCGATTCGGAGGCAGGCATGACAATGGACATCGTGAAGCGAAGCGTGCTGGCGCTCGCGGTCGCCCTCGCAGCGGCGTTCTTCGCCGTGGCGACGGCCCAGTCGTCGGTCGCCGAGCTGCGCGCGGCCGTGCAAGAGACGCCCGAGGACGCCGAGGCGTGGATGCGGCTCGGCAACGCCGCCTTCGAGGCGGGCGAGCTCGAGGACGCCAAGGATGCGTACCTCGAGGCGATCGCCCTCGATTACCTCCTCGGCGACGCGCACTTTGGACTCGGTCTCGTCGAGTTCGCCCGCGGCGATTTCCAGGGCGCACTGTTCGCGTTCAACGAGGTCACCCGCCTGTTCCCGGACCGCTTCGACGGTCACTACAACCGCGCCGTCACGCTCGCGACGCTCCGGCGTCCCGGCGACGCAGCGACCGCGTTCAGGGCCGCCCTCGACGCGGCCGAACCCGAGGCCACCCGGCAGGACCGCCTCAACGCCTACGTGGGTCTGGCCGGTCAGCTGGTGCGCAGCGAGGAGTATCGCGCCGCGGCCGAGGCCTTCGGCCAGGCGTTGGTGCTTTCTCCCGACGACACGGATCTCGCCTACAACCGCGGAGCGGCGCTCGTCGCCGCCGGCGAGGGCTTGACGGCGCTCGCCGAGCTCACCGAGGTGGAGTCACGCACCGGCGATTACCGCTTCAGCGTGCTGATCGCCGAGGTCTACGTCGATCAGGGTCAGGTGGACTTCGCGCTGCGGGCACTCGAGCGTGCCGTGCGGAAGGCCGTCGATGCGGGCGACCGGCAGGGCGAGGCGAGCTCGCTCGTCGCGCTCGGCGAGCTGCAGCGCGGCCTCGGTCGCGAGAGCGCAGCAGCGGCTTCGTTCGAGCGTGCCGTCGAAGTCGATCCCGCCTCATGGGAGGCGCGCTACAACCTCGGCGTCAGCCTGCTCACCTCCGGCCAGACCCGGGCGGCTCTCGCGCCGCTCGAGGAGGCCGCGCGCTTGCAGGAGACCGGCATCGAGTCGGAGCTCGCGCTCGCTGGGGCATACGACCAGCTCGGCATGAGCGGCGACGCGCTCGCCTCGGCGCGCAGGGTGCTCGATCGCGCCAGCCCGTCCGACGCCGACGCTCAAGCGCAGGCCCGCTTCGTGGTCGGGCGCGCGCTTTACCTCCAGGGCGACTACGTGGGCGCCAGCGACGCGCTGGCGATGGTGGTCCAGGCGCGACCTGGCAGCGCCTCGGCGCAGCTCTGGGCCGGCCTTGCGCGCTACATGCAGGGCGACTTCGAAGGGGCCGCACTGTTCTACGAGCGCGCGGTCCAGCTCGATCCGAACTCGATCGAGGGGCGCGTCAACCTGGGCGCGGCCTACCTCGCGTCCGAGCGCTACTCCGATGCCGAGAACGTCTACCGCCTGCTCGTCCAGCAGAACGCCCAGGACGCCGAGAGCCACTACCATCTCGGGTGGTCGCTCTACGCTCAACAACGCGACGAAGACGCGCGGATCGCCTGGTCCAACGCGTGCCAGCTCGGCTACCAGGCAGGCTGCACAGCGCCACGTCAGTGACGGACGCGCTAGCATAGGGGCATGGACTGGCTGCGACGCAATTGGCCCGACCTCGCCATCGGCATCGCCCTCGTCGCGGTCATCGCGGGCATCATCGCGACACTGCTGACCGGCGGGTCGTTCTTCCCGCTCGGCCCGAGCACGCCCGCCGACACGCCGGCGCCCCCCGCTGTCGCCACTCCGGCGCCCGATCCGGAGCCGACCCAGCCTCTCGAGCCCGTGGTTCCGGACGAGGCCGCTGCGCCGCCCACCGAGGAGCCGCCGCCGACGCCCCAACCTGGCGTCGAGGTGCTCGCACCGGACGGTAGTCCGGCTGCCACGCCGCCAGCAGCGGTCACCCCCGACCCAACGCCGCCGACCGATCCCGAACCCGCGGCCCCGCCCGCGGCGGCTGCACCCGCCGTGCCCGACCCTGCGCCCGATCCCACACCGCCAGTCGCCGCGCCCTTGCCGCCGGAACCGGCGCCGGCCCAACCGGCGCCCGCGCAACCGGCGACGGTTCCGGGCGCGTCACCCGACCCCGAGGCGCCCTACCGCGTGTCCGTAGGTGCGTTCGGAAGCGCTGAGAACGCCGAGCGTCAGGCCGCGACCTTCCGCGCCGCCGGTTTCCCCGTGTTCACTGGCACGCAAGGCAACCTGACGATCGTGCTGGTCGGGCCGTACGAGTCGGAGGCGGACGCCGTGGCGGTGGCCATGCGGATCCGCGGCGGCGACTTCGGGATCGACCCGGTGGTGTACCGCTTCCAGCCCGACGCCACGTCGGCAGCAGGTGCGACGCCTGCGCCCACGGAGCCGGCCGGCCCCGCCGCGGCTCCGACACCGCCCGCCGCCCCGGCAC
Organism: Trueperaceae bacterium; assembly: GCA_003556805.1. Taxonomy (GTDB): domain Bacteria; phylum Deinococcota; class Deinococci; order Deinococcales; family Trueperaceae; genus CSSed10-48. The sequence continues at coordinate 11,190 of PWQI01000111.1, forward strand.
CTGCCGAGACGCCTGCCCCGGCGCCAAGCCCGGCACCCGCCCCGGCCGCAGCCGGCGAACGCTACGTGCAGGTCGGCGCCTTCGCGACGGCTGCCAGCGCGGAGCCGCTGCGCGAGCGCCTCGCCGGTCTCGGGTTCGCCACGCGCGAGGTCCAGGAGGACGGCCTCGTGAAGCTGCTCGTCGGCCCCTTCGACGACGCAGCGCTCGCTGCAGCCCGACAGCGCCTCGACGCTCAAGGCATCCAGAACTTCCCACGCTGATGGCGAACATCCCGACGGCGACGGTCGGTCGCCTCGTGACCTACCTGCGCGTGCTCACGTCCCTCGCCGCCACCGGCGTCGAGCGCGTCTCGTCGGACGAGTTGGGCGAGCGCGCCGGTTCGAGCGCCTTCCAGGTCCGTAAGGACCTCGCCACGTGCGGACGCTTCGGCACGCGCGGCTCGGGCTACACGGTCGCCACGCTGGAGCGCGAGCTCCGGCGTGTCCTCGGCCTCACGCGCGAGTGGCCCGTCGCCATCGTCGGCATGGGGCGTCTCGGTCAGGCGCTCGCCGACTATCCGAACTTCGGCGCATACGACTTCGTGCTCCGCGGTGCCTTCGACGTCGATCCCGACAAGGTCGGCATGGCGGCGGGCCGCCTCACGGTGCAGCACCTGTCCGAGTTGCCGCAGGTCGTGCGCGACGAGGGCATCGGCATGGCATTCCTGACCGTGCCCGGCGCCGCCGCCCAGGCGGCGGCCGACACGCTCGTCGCTGCCGGCGTGCGCGGGATCCTCAACTTCGCACCGAGCGTTATTCACGTGCCAGACGGCGTCCGGGTCGAGAACGTCGACTTCCTGGCGGGCCTGCAGCGACTCTCGTACGCTCTCGGTGGACTGCCGGCCGCGAGCGTCGACGTGGAGGCCTGATCCGCGCCGGGTCGGCGACGCGGTGGCATCCCGCTCGGCCGAGCGGCGCGGTGCGTTATGGTGCCGCGTCATGATGCCGCTGATCGCCGATCGACTCGAAGCGTTCGAAACCCGGATCCAGGCCGAGCTGCGGTCCGAGGTCGCCTTCATCGAGGCGATCGGTGGCGACCTGGTCGGTGCCGGTGGCAAGCGCCTGCGGCCGAGCATCAGCTTCCTCGCCGGTGCGCTCGTGGGTGCCGACGACGAAGTGAGCATGCAGGTCGCCCTCGCGGTCGAGCTGCTGCATTCGGCCTCGCTGCTCCACGACGACCTCATCGACGACGCCGACACCCGGCGGGGTGCCAAGGCCGCGTTTCGCCGCTACGGCAACGTGGTCAGCGTCATGTCGGGCGACTACATGCTGGCGCGCGTCCTCGGCATCCTCGCCCAGCTCGGCTCGGACGCGTTCACGCAACGCATGTCGGAGACCGCGGCCCGTATCTGCGAAGGAGAGGTCCTCCAGTTCCAGATGGCGACGCTCGAGACCTGGGACCTGCCCACCTACGAGGCCGTGATCGAGGGCAAGACGGCCGTCTTGGTCGCCACCGCAGCCGAGGGCCCCGCGCTCGTGTCCGGCGCGGACCCAGCCTTGAGTGCGGCGCTCCACGACTACGGAATGGCCTACGGCCGCGCGTTCCAGCTCCGAGACGACTACCTCGACCTCCTCGGCGACCCGGAGCGCCTGGGGAAACCCGTCGGTGGCGACCTGCGCGAGGGGAAGGTCACGCTCCCCGTCCTGGGCCTGATCACCGGCGGCAACGACGAAGCCTTGGCGATCGTGCGACGGCACGCGGGCGACGCTGGTGACGTCGAGCGCATGATCGACCTGGTGCGGGAGCACGGCGGGGACCGCGACACGCAGCGCTCCATCGCCCACGAGGTTGCGCGCGCTCAGGCCGCACTGGCGACGCTGCCGGCATGCCCGGAGCGCGACGCCCTGATGGCCCTACCGGAGGCCGAGCTCGAGCGGATCCGTTAGGAGTGCGCGGCGCGCACGCGCCGCGGCACCCAGGCCCAGCCGTGCCACGCGTCGAAGACCAGCAGGAACCCGCCTTGCACGATCACGCCCAGGCCGTGCCCCAGCCCTTCGGGCGTGCGCCACAGTGTGAGCACCGCGATCCCTGCGAGCACGTAGAGGACGTCGAGGCCAGCGTTCAAACGCAGCAGGCGCAGCAACCGGGCACCGAACGCCGCGCCGGCGCGGGTGTCGGACGGCTCGGATGCGGCCAGCCGCCGGCGACGGTCGCGCGCACCCAGAGCGGCGATCGCGCCGTCGATGGCGCCCCACACCAGACACTGGATCGAGAACCCGAGCACGACCGGCGCCCAAGCCGCCGGCCACGCTCCCGCGGCCTGGCCGGCGAGGCCCGCCGCCCCGACCGCAACGCTGAGCGCCGACCAAGCGCCGAGCTGCACGCCGACGATGCGCGCGTGGTTCCACGGGTCGGGGTGTGGGGCGGCCTCGCTCATGGCACGGCGTCGCTGCCCGGTTCCTCATCGCTGGTCGCGTCGGACGGGGCCGCGTCGCGCCGCGTCTCGTCGCGCACCCATTCGAGGTAGGCCTCGAGGCCACCGACGGCCGGGTAAGCGACCACGCACGGTACGTCGAACGGATGCGCCCCTCGGACCGCCTCGGCCAGGGCCGGCACGCGTTCGGCCGTCGTCTTGGCGATCGCCACCACCTCGGCCTCGACGTGGACGGAGCCCTCCCAGCGGTACACGGACCGGGCGCCGGGCAGCACGTTCACGCAGGCGGCGTGGCGCGCCTCTAACAGCACGCGCGCCACGTGGTCGGCCGAGGCCTCGTCGGGGAAGGTCAGGTACACCGCCACCACGTGTTCTTCCATGCCTCCGAGTCTACGTGACCCGGACGACGTGCCTGGGCGGGCTACACTGTTCCCCGATGAGCGAGATCGATCGCGAGCAGGTATTCCAGTTCTTCCACCAGCACCCCGAACGGCCGTGGCACGTGCAAGACGTGCAGAAGCGACTCGAGGTCGAGGACCGCACGGCGTTGCGCCAGGTCCTCTCCGATCTCGTCGACGACGGCCGCTTGGTGCGTACCAGGCGCCGCACCTACGGGCTCCCCGAGGAGATGAACCTCGTTCGCGGGCGGCTCCAGGTCACTGCCGGCGGTTACGGCTTCGTGCTCAACGAGGACCGCAGCGTCAAGGACCTCTTCATCCCGGCCGAGCGCCTCGGCGGGGCGTGGGACGGCGACACCGTCCTGGCACGGCCGATGCCGCTGCGCAGCGACAACGGGCGCGCCTCGGGTGAGGTCGTGCGCATCCTCGAGCGCGGGCACGCCCTCGTGGTCGGCACGCTCGAGTACGCCCAGGGCTATGCGATCTTGCGCCCCGACTCGGTGCGCTTGCGCGAGCGCATCCTGCTCCTGCCCGATTCCGTCGGCACGCTCGAGGCCGGCATGCGCATCGTAGGCACGATGATCTGGCCCGAGTCCTCCGGCGAGCGCGAGCCCTTCGCCGAGGTCGACGAGGTGCTCGGCGATGGCGACGACCCGGCCGTCGAGACGCGCGCGGTGATCGTCAAGTACGGCCTCAAGGACGCCTTCGATCCCGAGACCCTGGCCGAGGCCGCGGCGGTGCCGCCGGACGTCGACGCCGAGATGCTCGCCGGGCGCACCGACATCCGTGACGTGCCCACGTTCACGATCGACGGCAGCGACGCCAAGGACTTCGACGACGCGCTCTCGGTCGAGCGTGTCGGCGGTCGCGGCAAGGCCCAGCAGCTGCGCATCGGTGTCCACATCGCCGACGTCAGCTACTACGTGGCAGAGGGCACGAGCCTCGACCGGGAGGCCGTGGAGCGCGCGACCAGCGTGTACCTCCCCGGCAAGGTCCTGCCTATGCTCCCGGAGCAGCTGTCGAACGGCATCTGCTCGCTCGTCGAGGGCGAGGCGCGGCTTGCGCTGTCGTGCTTCGTCGACCTCACGCGCGAGGGTGAGGTCAAGAAGGTCGCGTTCAAGGAGACCGTGATCCGCTCCGATGCCCGCCTCACCTACGAGCAGGTGCAGGCGTTCGCCGAGGGCGGCCGCCTCCCGGCTGGCAAGCTCAAGCTCGAGCGCGACGTAAAGGTCCTCCTCGACGTGTCGAAGACCCTCCGGGCTCTGCGCATCGGTGCGGGCGCGCTCGACTTCGACTTCACCGAGGCGAAGGTCGACGTCGACGAGCGAGGCGACCTGCACCTCACGCCGGTCTCGAGCAACGCCGCGCGGCAGCTGGTGGAGGAGATGATGCTCCTCGCCAACCGCCTGGTGGCGCAGGAGATGCGAAAGCGCGACCTGCCGGCCCTGTACCGCGTGCACGAGGACCCGAGCGCCGAGAAGATCCAGATCCTCCAGAAGGCGTTGCAGCGGCTCGGTTACCAGGTCGATCTGGCCGACCCGAAGCCGCAGGACCTGCAGGCGGTGCTCAAGCAGGCGGCCGGGAAGCCCGAGTCACAACTCGTGAGCACGCTGCTGCTGCGCAGCCTCAAGCAGGCCCGCTACTCGAGCGAGAACCTGGGGCACTACGGCCTGGCGTTCGAGAACTACCTCCACTTCACCAGCCCCATCCGGCGCTACCCAGACCTGGTGGTCCACTGGGTGCTTCGTGCGATGTTGCAGCACCGTCTGGCGCCGACGCTGAAGGAGCGCCTGCGCCACGACTTCCCGAAGCTCGCGGAGCACGTCAGCACGCGCGAACGCGTGGCCGAGGACGCCGAGCGCGATCTCACCAAGTACTTCCACGCGGTCTGGGCGCGCGATCACGTAGGCGAGAGCTTCACGGCGACCATCTCGGGCGTCACCAACTTCGGCGTGTTCCTGGCGCTGCCGAACGGCGTCGAGGGGCTGATGCACGTGTCGCAGCTCGAGGACGACTACTACTTGTTCCTCGAGGACCAGCTGATGCTGATGGGCAAGTCGACGCGCAAGCGCTATCGGATGGGCGACCGCGTCGAGGTCAAGATCCTGGCGAGCAACCCGGTGAACCGGCAGATCGACCTCTTGCCGGCCCACATGGAGCTGCCGGAGGTCGATCCAGACGAGGTGGCCGAGCGCGTAGCGCAGGCCGCCCGGCCTGGACGTCCGCCCAAGACCCCTCTCAAGTCGCCGCTCGAGGCTGGCGCCGCCGCCCCTGGTGTGTCCGCGCCCAAGCGAGGCGCGAGGAAGCCGGCGAAGGCGACCGCACAGCCGGCCGAGAAGGCGTCGGCGAAGGCGTCAGGCAGGGGGCCCAAGAAGGGCGCCCAGGCAGGCGCAGGGGAGGCTCCTGCCGCGAAGGCGGCCACGCGCGGGTCTGCGAAGGCTGCGAAGGCCGGGAAGGCAGCCGCGCAGGCAGAGCCTGCGCCGTCGAGCGGCAAGCGTCGGCGCAAGGCCGCCGACGACCGTTCTGCGGTGGCCGCGAAGGCGCCGGCCGCCAAGCGCAGCGATGCCAAGCGCAGCGACGCCAAGCGCAGCGATGCGAAGCCCGCCGTCGCGCCGCCGCCCGCGAAGCAGGCTCCCGGGACCGTACCCGCGAGCGGTGCCGAGCGACCCCGCAAGCGCCGCAAGTTGGTGTTCGGCTGATGCGGGTGGCGAGCGTGTGCCGCTGAGTCCGGCGGCACGCGCGCGCCCGCCACATCGGTTGCCTTGGTCTGCTACCATGTCACGAATGTTGTCAACGCCAACGCCCGCGGTACATCATCTGGTACCCAGCGCTCACTACGCGGCGGGATTGGCCCTGAGCAGCGCGAACAGGGAGCGAGGGACATGATGGCCCAGGAGTTCCGGTATCCACTCACGCGCATCTGCCTGCGGAGCGGCACCCTGACCCTTCCGTTGGGGATGCTGCAGGTCTTCCCGGACGATGGCGAAGTCGCCGCGCAGGACACCCTGCGTGGAGACGAGGTGCTGTTGCGCGTCGAGGGCCGGCAGGTGAGCGGCCTGGAAGCGTTCTTCGTCGAGCACGCTCTCGAGGTCAACGACGAGATCGTCGTCAAGGCCCTCGACGACGGTGGCCTTGGCCTCACCGCCGTGAAGCGCGTCAGGAAGCCCGATTACCACCGCCCCGAGGTCCTCGGTCGGCTGATCGACGAGGTGGCCGAGGCTGGTGTGCCCATGACGGAAGGCGAGATCCGCGCGCTCCACCCGGACGTACCGACTGGCTTCCCGCTCAGGCAGGCGCTCGAAGCCGATGAGCGACTGACGCTCCACCAAGGGCGCTGGCAATCGAGCCTGGCGCTCGAGGAGGAGCGCCGTGCCGTCGAGCGGGCGGCGGCAGAACGCAAGCAGGCCGAGGCGGCGCGCCGCGCCGAGGCCGCGGCGGAGGCCGAGCGTCGCGCCGATGCCGCAGCGAAGGTCGCCGAGCAGCGGGAGGCCGAGCGTCGCGCCGAGGCGGCGGCAAGGGCGGCGGCCGAACGCGAGGCCGACCGCGACGCCGCCCGGGCCGAGGAACCGAGCCCGGCCCACGCAGACGCCCAGGACGATCGAGCCGAGGCCGAGCGAATCAGCCGTGCCTCGTTGAACGAGCGCGCCGAGGAAGACACGCGCGCGCATGCGCGGCGCGAGCGGGACGCTCGCGCAGACGCCCGCGCCGCCGAGCGCGAGGTCGCTGGTGAGGCCGAGTCCGATGACGGGGCGGAGCGCTTCGATTGGAACGAGCCCGTTGGCCGCGGGTTCAGGTTTCCGTGGCAGCGGGCGAAGGCCAAGACGGTCAAGAGCGGACCTGAGCCGAGCGCTCCTACCAAGGATCCGTTCCGGCTCGACCGATTGGGCGAGGCCCGCCCCTCGGCCACGCGGCCGACCGTCGTACCGACCCCGCGCGCCACGCTGTTCCCGAGCGACACCGCACTCAACAGCGCCTCGTTGCCGCCCGGCGATCCGGTCAAGACCAAGCGCGCCCGTGAGGCCTTCGGCCGTGTCGGCTATCGCGTCGAGGGCCTGGCGCACGGGCAGTTGATGCTGCATGCCGACCTCGGTCGGCGCCACCACAAGGTGCTGCTGCACGTGCTCCCGGACGAGCAGCGCCTCGACTGGGCGGCGCTGTTGGCGCGCCGGCGCGAGTCGGGCGCGACGTACCTCGCGGTCGTCGGCGACCACCGCGACCTGCACCGCCTGACCGCGCCTGCCGACCTCGCACGGGCCACGCTCTGGTCGTGGGCGGGCGTCGAGCGCGTCCTCGACCTGGTCGGCACGGTCATGCTGGGTCCCGTCGACCTCGAGCCGCACTTCGAGCGCGACGGCATGTTCGAGTACGGCCTCGAGCGCTTCGAGCGCAGCGTCGCGAAGCGCGTGCAGGAGAAGGGCGTCGTGTCGACGGTGCTCACCCGTCTCGCGGGCCTGCGCGCCCCTGCGGTCTTCGTGATCGAGGACCTGGTCGGCGACACGGACGTGTCGCGCGACCAGATCGTGCGCGTGCTCGAGCGTCTCTCCGAGGCCCCGTTCCACCTGATCAGCAAGGTCGACAACGGTGAGTTCTGTCTGCGGTACCGCGTTCACGACGCCCTGGACCAGGTGGCCGAGTACGCCACCTCGCTACGCGCTCGGCTGCCCGAGCGGCAGCGGCCGCGCGTTCGGGGCTTCTCGGACGAGGACGCGACGTCGCCGCTCGACCCGATCGGGGCCGACGACGTCGACTTCGCGCGCGTGGAGGCGAGCGCGGCGGCACCGGAACCACGCGTCGAGGAGCGGCGCCCGACGCCGCGGCCCGAGCCGCGTGTGCAGCCGCCGGCGAAGGGTCGCAGCGGTGTGTCCGAGGTGCGCGAGGCCGTGCCCGTACCGTCGCAACGCACGCGTGCCGCTCCCGAACCGGAGCCCACGTCCGCCCAGAAGCGTGGTGGCCAGGACGCGCTGTTCGGCGGCGGCTTCGCCACCGGTTTCGGCGAGGATCCAGAGGACGAGATCGACGTGTCGCAGGTGATCGACCGTAAGCCGACCGGCCGCAAGCGGCGCTGACCGCGTCAGCTTGACAGAACGTACCGACGTGTCTGCGCCGCCGCCCATCGGGCGGCGGCGCAGACACGTCTCGTGGGATCAGGCCGGAGCGTCGATCGCTGGCGCGACGCGGTGCAGGTCCTGCAGGGCGTGCACGCTCGGTGCCGTGCGTGCGTGTCCACGGCGCAGGGCCTCCAACGACCAGACGGCCGCCTCACGCGTGCTCAAGAACGGCACCCCCTCCTCGAGGGCCAGGCGTAGTGCGCGTGTATGCGTGACGTCGATCAGCAGCGCGTCGTCGGCCACCTCGTCCTCTTCGGCGCTCTCGCCGGCGACGACCTCGAAGCCCAGTTCGCGGAAGCCGGCGATCAGAGGGTCGTCGTCCGCGAGGCCGATGCAGCGCACCCGGCCGCTGCTCGGCAGGTGCAGGTTGGCCCCGGCGAGAGCCTTGCCGTACGCGAGGTAGGGATCCGGGTCGATGCCCATCGACTCACCTGTCGAGCGCATCTCGGGACCCAGCACCGGCAGCACGTCGGCGAACTTCAGGAACGGCAGCACGACCTCTTTGGCGCTGTACACGCTCGGGGTCGGCGTCTCGGTGAAGCCGATGTCGCGCAGGCTGCGCCCCGCGCTCACGAGCGCGGCGTACTTGGCGAGCGGATGGCCGATCGCCTTGGACAAGTACGGGATGGTGCGGCTCGCGCGCGGGTTCGCCTCGATCACCAGCACCTCGCCGTCCTTGATCACGAACTGCACGTTGATCAGTCCGCGCACGCCGATGGCCTCGGCCAGCCGGACGGTGGAGGCGCGGATCTGCGCTTGGACCTCGTCGCTGAGCGTCACCGGAGGCACGATGCAGGCTGAGTCGCCCGAGTGGATGCCGGCGCGCTCGATGTGCTCCATGATGCCCGCGACCACCGTCGTCTCGCCGTCGCTGATCGCGTCGACGTCGACCTCGGTGGCGCCCTCCACGAAGTCGTCGACCAGGATGCTGGGCGCGCCCTCGAGCTCCGCGTACACGACCTCCAGGTAGGCGTGCAGTTCGTCGACGTCGTGGACCACCTGCATGGCGCGACCGCCGAGGACGTACGACGGACGCACCATCACCGGGTAGCCGATCTCCCCGGCGAGCCGCTCGGCGTCGGCCGCGTCCTTCGCAACGCCGCCGGCCGGTTGCGCGATGCCCAAGGACTCGCACAACGCGTGGAACGCGTCGCGGTCCTCTGCCGCGTGGATCGCCGCGGCGGACGTGCCCCACACCGGTGCGCCGGCGTCCTCGAGTCCTTGCGCGAGCTTGAGCGGCGTCTGCCCGCCGAGCTGGACGATCACGCCCTTGGGTTGCTCGTGATCGATGATGTTGAGCACGTCCTCGAGCGTGAGCGGCTCGAAGTAGAGGCGGTCGGCCGTGTCGTAGTCGGTCGAGACCGTCTCGGGGTTGGAGTTCACCATGATCGTCTCGAAGCCGGCGTCGCGCAACGCCCAGACCGCGTGCACCGTGGCGTAGTCGAACTCGACGCCCTGCCCGATGCGGTTCGGTCCAGAACCGAGGATCACGACCTTGTCGCGATCGGACGGCCGCACCTCGTCCTCCCACTCGTAGGTGGAGTAGTGGTACGGGGTGTAGGCCTCGAACTCGGCGGCGCACGTGTCGACCGTCTTGTAGACCGGGCGCTGACCCTTCCCGATGCGGAGCCGGCGCACTTCGGCCGGAGCGGTACCCGTGAGTTGGCCGACGTCGGCGTCCGAGAAGCCCAGGCGCTTGATCTCACGCCACAGCTCCCAATCCCACGTGTCTGGTGCCCCCAGATCGCGGATCTCCGCTTCGGCGTCGACGATCTCCTCGAGTTGCGCCAAGAACCACGGGTCGATGGCCGTGCGCTCGAACAGCACCTGTGGCGAGGTGCCCCGCCGTAGCAGTTCCAGGATGGCGGGGAGCCTGCGTGGGTTGGGGTAGAGCCGCGCCTCGAGCTGCTCGACGCTCAGGTCGCGCGTGGCGCTGCGCACGTCGAGCTCGAGCGAGCGCAGCGCCTTCTGGAGCGACTCCTTGAAGGTGCGTCCGATCGCCATGACCTCGCCGACGGAGCGCATCTGCGTACCGAGCTCGTCGAGCGCGGCCGGGAACTTCTCGAACGCGAAGCGCGGGATCTTGGTCACGACGTAGTCGATCGAAGGCTCGAAGGCGGCCTTCGTCTCCTTGGTGATGTCGTTGGGGAGCTCGTCGAGGTGGTACCCCACCGCCAGCAGCGCCGCGATCTTGGCGATCGGGTACCCCGTCGCCTTGGAGGCGAGCGCGGAGCTACGCGACACGCGCGGGTTCATCTCGATCACGATCACGTCGCCGTTCTCGGGGTTCACGGCGAACTGGATGTTCGATCCCCCGGTGTCGACGCCGATCTCGCGGATGATCGCGATGGAGTAGTCGCGCAGGCGCTGGTACTCCTTGTCGGAGAGCGTCTGCGCGGGAGCGACGGTGATGCTGTCGCCGGTGTGCACGCCCATCGGATCGAGGTTCTCGATCGAGCAGATGATGACGACGGTGTCGTTCGTGTCGCGCATCACCTCGAGCTCGTACTCCTTCCAGCCCAGAACCGACTGCTCGACCAGCACGGTGTGAACGGGGGAGTCGTGCAGGCCCTGGCGGACGATGCGGCGGAAGCCGGCCTGATCGAAGGCGATGCCGCCTCCGGTGCCGCCGAGCGTGAAGCTGGGCCGGATGATGGCGGGGTAGCCGATCTCGTCGACGAAGTCCAGCGCCTCGGCGAGCGTGCCGATCATGCGCCCCGCCGGCGTCGCGATCCCGATGCTGGTCATCGTCTGTTGGAAGCGCTGCCGGTCCTCGCCCTTCTGGATCGCTTCGTAGTTCGCACCGATCAACTCGACGCCCTGGCGCTCGAGAACGCCCGACTCGTACAGCGCCTTGGCGAGGTTCAGGGCCGTCTGGCCCCCGAGCGTGGGGAGGAGCGCGTCCGGTCGCTCGGCGACGATGATGCGCTCGATGGTCTCGGGCGTGAGCGGCTCGATGTAGGTGCGGTCGGCCACTTCGGGGTCGGTCATGATCGTCGCCGGGTTGGCGTTGACCAGGACCACGCGGAAGCCGGCGGCGCGCAGGGCCTTGCAGGCCTGCGTGCCAGAGTAGTCGAACTCGGCCGCCTGACCGATGACGATCGGTCCGGAGCCCAGGATCAAGATGGTGTGGAGGTCGTCGCGTCGCGGCATCGCAGCTCCTGCTGGGTGGGGGGCTCGCGCCTGGGTTGCGCGCCGCGAGGGTCCTCGGTAGCGGAGCCCGCGGCATCGGCGTGGCACGTCGCCGTGACCGCCCAGGTCGTATCCGGCGAAGTGTACCACCGCCGCCCGAGGCGACCGCGTCGGCCTGGTCGGCCGCCGCGTCGCGGCCGGTACGAGCCTGGATGCGCGCGGCGAGGGCCTGGATCGGCGCCATGCCCAACGACCGCGCACGCCATCCTCGGCTCCATGCCCCCAGCGCGCATCACCTTCGACGACCTCGCCGCCAGCGACGACCTCGCCGCGCAGTTCCGCTCACCGGCGGTGGAGCTGCTCGACGGACGCATGGTGCGTCAACCCCTGCCGTCCGCCGCCGTGGTCGCCGCCGTCGTGCGGCTCGCGAGCGCCCTCGACGAACGCGCCACCGGCCTCCGCGTCGGCGTTCGCGACGCGGTCGCGGCGCCTCCGAGCGACCTGCTGCGACCGGAGGTCAGCGTGGCGCGACCGATGGCCTCCTACGCGCGCTGGCCCGCACCGCCGGCGCACGTGCTGGCGCTCGCCGTCCTCGTCGTCGACGACGAGGACGACGTCTCCGAGCGGCTGCGACGCTATGCGCTCGCCGGCGTTCGGGAGGTGTGGGTGTTGGAGGCGGCGGCCGCGACCGGTACGCGCTACGCGGCGCCGCACGGCGTGCGCTACACGCGCCGCGACCTCCTGCTGCCGGGCGAGCCCTGCGCACCCGACGACGTGCCCTGGCTGCACGTGGTGCCCGTTCCGCGCACTCGTGTGATCACGGTGCCGGATCAGCCGTCGTCGAGCTCGATCTCGAACGACTCGCCGTCGACCTCGATCACGTCGCCAGGCACCAGCCGGCGCTTGCGGCGGGTCTCGACCTGACCGTTGACGCGCACCTCGCCCGCCTGGATGCGCTGTTTGGCCGCTCCGCCCGTGTCCACGAGCCCGGCGAGCTTGAGCGCGTCGCCCAAGCGCAGACCCTCGCCTGCGTTGTCGTCGTTGGAGCGCTCGTCGTTCACGGCGCTAGTCGAGGTCCACGATCGCCGGGGCGGCGGGATAGGAGCCGAGGAACTTGACGAAGGCCGCTTTGCGCATCAGTCCGGTGAGCGCCGCGGCGACGTGGGGCTCCTCGATGTGACCATCGATGTCGATGTAGAACAGGTAGCTCCACGGCTTGTCGCGCCTGGGGCGCGACTCGAGCTTCGTCATGTTGATGTCGCGCCGGTGGAACTCGAGCAGGCACTCCACGAGGTCGCCGGGGCGGTGGCGCGTGGCCAGCACCAGGCTGGTCTTGTGGGGGCCGTCGCTGAGCGGGGCCGCGTCGGGCGCCAGCACGAAGAAGCGGGTGTAGTTGAACGCCAGGTCCTCGATGTTCTCGGCCAGCACGACGAGGTCGTAGACCTCGGCGGCCCGCTTGCTGGCGATGGCCGCCTTGCCCTCGCCGCCGTTCTCGGACAGCAGCTTCGCCGCGCCGGCCGTGTCGAACTCGGTCACCGCCTCGAAGCCGTGCTTGCGCAAGAAGGCCTGGCACTGCTGCAGGCCCTGGGTGTGGCTGTACACGCGCCTCACGTCCTCGAGCCGCGTCCCGGGCCGTGCCAGGAGGTTGTGGTGGACGCGCACCACCTGCTCCCCGACCACGTGCAGCACGGAGTAGGTGAGCAGGTCGTAGGTCTGGTTGATGGACCCGGCCAGGCTGTTCTCGACGGGCAGGCAGGCATGGCTACAGACGCCCTTGAGCGCGGCGTCGAACGCCTGTTCGAAGGTCGGGAACCCGACCGCTTCGCCGGTGGGGGCGAACTGGAGGGCGGCTTGCTCGGAGAACGCGCCAGCGACGCCCTGGAAGGCGACGCGCTGCGGTGTGGCGATGACGTCGGGCATATCGGTGCAATGTATCACCGGCGCCGGGGCGGGGCGCGAGGCCTCACGGGCGTCTCGGCGCCGTTCGCGCGTCTAGAGCCGCTCGACGCTCGCGCGGATCTCGGCCTCGCGCTCGCGCCAGGCCTCGAGCTCGGCTTGCAGCCCTTCGAGTCGTTCGAGCTCGGTCCGGACGAAGCGCGTGTAGGGTTCGATCGCCCGCACGAGCCGTTCCGAGGCGCGCGTGCCCTCGTCGTCGAGTTGAGACCCCAACCCCGACTCGAGCCCCTCGCGCAGTGCCGCCATCTGCTGATGCAGACGCCGCTTCGCCTGCGCCCTGCGGCGCGGCAGCACCAACAGTCCGAGGCCCATCACGGCCAGGCCGGCGGCCACGCCGGTGACGTCCCAGGCGGTGCTCGTGACGATGGCCACGGCGGCCGCTCCAAGGCCCACGCCGCCGACTTGCATCAGGCCGGTCTGGACCACCGACGTCTTGAGCGCCTCGCCCAGCCGTCGCCCCTCGGCCTCGCGGTCGAAACCCTCGAGGACACGCTCAGCGCGGTCGCGCAGTGAGCGGATGAGCGCCTGGCGGTCGTACTGGAAACGTCCGCCGATCTCGCCGATCACACGCTCCTCGCCGGCCTTGCGGCGCTCGTTGACGAAGGTGACGACGTCCTCCCACTGCTGGACGGTGCG
>PWQI01000343.1 GCA_003556805.1 Trueperaceae bacterium
CGCTCGAGCACGAGGCGCTACGGAGCCGACCGGTCAGCTCGGGCGAGCAGTGGGTCGTCGCGACTGTGACGTGCGTTCAGTCGCGTGGGTCGCGCGGGTTCATCATGTCGTACAGGTGCGCACCGCGGTTCGGGAAGGCCCTGAACGGGTTGACGACGCGCGGGTGCACGCGACGCTGCCTGGACCCGTTGTCGCTCGGAACGAACGGCACCACCCGCAGGTCGATCGGGTCGACGACGCGTGCTCGTGCGGGCGCGGCGGGCTGCGGTGTCGCCGCGCCGGCCTGCACGTCGCTCGGCGGCACGGTGGGGAGCGCCGTGGCGGGCGTTGGGCGACGTTCGGTGACGACCGGGGCGCGGCGCAGGCCGGCGATGCCGGTGGGGAGGGCGGCGCCCAGGGCCGCGAACCAGGTGCTGAACATGGCCGTAGGCTAGCCGCAGGCCGCTTACGGCTCCCTGACCGGGTTGGCACGGCATCCTGACACGCGCCGTTGCCCGCGTGCCCCGTACCCTGGGCCCATGGCACGGCGACCTTTCGTCCACGCGACCATCCTTGCGCTCGCGGCCCTGGCACTCGCCGCGTGCGGCGCCGCGACGCTGACCCTAGCGGTCCCAGACCTCACGATCCCGGCCGATAGCACGGCCGGCACCGTGTGCTACGCGCGCGGTGAGGCCACCACCCGGCTGGGCATCAGGCACGCCACGTACGACGCCGTCGCGACGTACCGCGCGAACGCGCTGATCGGCACCTCGACCGCCGTCGACGTCGTGGTGTACGGCCGTTCGAGCGCACCCTCGGCGACCTGCGTCACCGTCGGCCCCGACGACCGACCGCTCGGCGGGCCGTTCACGCTCGAGGCGGACACGCCGCAGGACGTCACCGTCGGCGCGGGCGACGCCGGGAGCGAACTGGCCGCGCTGGTGCGCGGCGGGTCCTACTGGTTGGGCGTCTCGCTCGACGCCGGCTTCACGCTCGGCGGCGAACGCTCGATCACGTTCGAAGAGGGCCGCGTGCGCGTGCGCTTCTGACACGAGCGCGGGGCCGCCGATCGGCGGCCCCGCGCTGCAACCACTCCGGCGCGTCCAGCGTCAGCCGTGCACGAAGGTCAGCCAGCGGTGGTACGCCGCGACCTTGCCGCTCACAACCTGGAGGTAGCGCTCGCGCATCGCGAGCCCGAACGGGCCCGCCACGCCCGGACCGATCGGCCGCCGGTCGATCGACGCGATGGGCGTCACCTCGGCCGCCGTGCCGACCATGAACACCTCGTCGGCGGTGTAGAGCTCGTCGCGCGTCGCCATCGTGGCCTCTACCTGCGTGCCCATGTCGCGCGCGAGCTGGATGACGGTGTCGCGCGTGATGCCGCGCAGGTTCACCGAGTGCGCGAGGGCGTAGAGCGTGTCGCCCTTCAGGAAGAAGATGTTCTCGCCCGAACCCTCCGCGACGTAGCCCTCCTTGTCGAGGAGCAGCGCCTCGTCGAAGCCGTTGTCGCGCGCCTCGGCGTTGGCCAGCACCGAGTTCACGTAGTTGCCGCCGGCCTTGGCCTTCGTGGGCATGATGTCTCCCGACGAGCGGCGCCAGGACGACGTCATGAGGGCGGCGCCCTTGCGCACCGCGTCGTCACCGAGGTAGATGCCCCAGGGCAGCGTCGCCACCATCAGGTGCAGCGTGTTGCGACCCGGGTTCACGCCGAGCGACTCGGCCCCGTACCAGATGAGCGGGCGGATGTAGCAGCTGGTGCGCTCGTTGGCCTTGATGGTGTCGACGATCGCCTGGTCGATCTGCTCCGCCGACCACGTGGTCTTCATGCCGAGGATCTTGGCCGACTCGAGCAGCCGGACGCTGTGCTCGTGGAGCCGGAAGACCGCCGCGCCGCGGTCGGTCTCGTACGCGCGGATGCCCTCGAACACGCTCGTGCCGTAATGCATGGCGTGGGTGAGCACCGAGACGGTCGCCTCGGCCTCGGGAACGATGCGGCCGTCGAACCAGATCAGACCGGCGTTCGTAGAACTCGTGGTGGCGGGTGCGGTGCTGGTGCTCTCGCTGGTGCTCGCGCTCATGACAGGGCTCCTCCCGTGTCCCTCCAGTATGCCCCAGCAGCACCGCTGCGCGTCCTGGGCGGCCGCACGGCAGCGCAGCGTGGCCAGTGCGACGCCTCTGCGCCGCCCGATGCGACGCGGTAGCATCGCCACATGCGACTCCTCGTCACTGGTGGCGCTGGGTACGTCGGCTCCGTCACCGTCGAAGCGCTCGTCGAAGCCGGTCACGACGTGCTGGTCGTCGACGACCTCCGAACCGGTCATCGCGCGGCCGTGCATCCGGCCGCTCGCTTCGTCCATGCCGACGTCGCCGACGAGCACGCGCTGCGCTCGGCGCTCCAGTCCCACCCATGCGACGCGCTCCTGCACTTCGCGGCCGCGTCGCTCGTGGGCGACTCGATGCGCGACCCACACCGTTACTTCCGCGACAACGTCGCCGCCACCTTGGCCCTCCTGCGAGCCGTGACAGCGCAGGGCGTGGAACGCGTCGTCTTCTCGTCGACGGCGGCGCTGTACGGCACCCCGGAGCGCACCCCCATCCCCGAGACGGCCGTCCTCGCACCTGAGAGCGTGTACGGCGAGACGAAGCTGCAGATCGAGCGCGCGCTGCTGTGGCTCGCCCGGACGACGGGCCTGGCGTCGGTGGCGCTGCGCTACTTCAACGCCGCCGGCGCGAGCAGTGAGCGCGGCGAGGACCACCGCCCCGAATCGCACCTGATCCCCCTCGTCCTCGACGTCGCGATGGGTGAGCGTGACGCCATCGACGTGTTCGGCGACGACTACCCGACCCCGGACGGCACGGCGGTGCGCGACTACGTGCACGTGCTCGACCTCGCCGACGCGCACGTGCGGGCGCTGGCGGCGCTCGAGGCGGGTGCCGCCAAGGCGTACAACCTCGGCAACGGTGCCGGCGCATCCGTCGCGCAGGTGGTCGACACGGTGCGAGGGGTCACGGGGGGCGACGTGCCGACCCGTGTCGCGCCGCGGCGTGCGGGCGACCCACCGGTGCTCGTCGCAGACGCGTCGTTGGCGCGGCGCGAGCTGGGCTGGTCGCCGCAGCGTCCGGAGCTCGCCGTCATCGTGGCCGATGCCTGGCGCTGGCGGCTGGCGAACCCGAAGGGGTACGCGGCCTGAACGCTGCCGCAGGGTGCCCGGCCTTCATCCAGACGGCACCAGCTCTCATCAGGTGGCGTGATATACCGGCAGGGATGATGAGGCCGACCAGTGGACGCATGCGCGTCCGTCGCCCCCTGCCGCCTGAGCCCACCGTGGGCCGCTGCGGCCACGCACGCCTCGATGCCCTCGCACCACGCCGGACGCCGCCTGCCGCAGCGACCGTGTCGCGGTGACCACGATCTTGGAGACACCCATGCGACGACTCTTCCTGCTGCTCCTCGCCCTCGCGGCGCTCGGTGGGTTCGCCTTTGCCCAGCAGCACGTGCGCGTCAGCGGCACACAGATCGACGAGCTGGTCGAGCTCCCGACCGAGATGCGCCTCGGACTGTTCGTCGACCTCGGTGACGGTGCGCGCGAGATCGGTTCCGTGCGGATGGTGGGCGGGACGTTCAGCCTCTCGACCGAGGGGATGCTGCCCGACGAACGCGACCTGCGCGCGCTGAACAGCGGCGCCTTCCCGCTCGCTT
Source organism: Trueperaceae bacterium (assembly GCA_003556805.1). GTDB lineage: Bacteria > Deinococcota > Deinococci > Deinococcales > Trueperaceae > CSSed10-48. Next base: position 3,680 of record PWQI01000343.1, read on the forward strand.
TCATGATCGGCAACGAGTTCGTGGTCGAGGGTGGTAACGGGGTTCGCTACGCGACCGCGTGGCTGCAGCCGTACCACGACGTCAACGCCAACGGCACCTACGACAACCTGTTCGACGAGTGGTTCTTCCGCGCGCCGCCGGAGTTGACCGACCCGTTCGGGTACTTCAACCTGGTCTACGTCACGGACGACGTGAGCCTGCGCACGACGCCAGCCACCTTCGAGTTGCGCCGGGGCTGGAACCTGGTGGTCGCGCGCCTGCAGGAGGGCGGCCTCGTGTACAGCGTGCAGACCTCGGTGGAGAACGTCGTGATGTACTCCTACGGCACGAACATGACGTTCGAGAACCTCGATCCACCCACGCGCGAGGACACCGACTGAGGCCACGGTCGACCGCACGTCGCGTGCGCGGCGTGCCATCATGCCGTCATGGAGCACATCGAAGGGCGCCTTGACGGCGCAGGACTGCGCGTGGCGCTGGTGGTCGCCCGCTTCAACGATCTCATCACCCGCCGCCTCCTCGAAGGCGCCCTGGATGGTCTGCGTCGGCATGGCGTCGGAGCCGACGACATCACGGTCGCCTGGGTCCCCGGCGCGGTCGAGATCCCGCTCGTCTCGCGCGCCTTCGCGGAGCGTGGCGACGTCGACGCCGTGATCGCGCTCGGCTGCGTCATCCGCGGCGCCACCAGCCACTACGATCACGTCTGCTCGATCGTCGCGTCTGGCGTCGCGCGCGTCGCCGACGACACCGGTACGCCGGTCGTGTTCGGGGTCCTGACGACGGACACGATCGAGAAAGCCCTCGAGCGCGCCGGCACCAAGGCGGGCAACAACGGCTTCGACGCCGCCATGACGGCGATCGAGACCGCGCGCGTCCTCGCCGCCGTGCGCCAGGAGACGTGAGCGCGACGGCGACCCGCTCCGCCGCCGGGCTCGGTTCGGCGGCCGTCCCGGGCCGGATCGCGGTCCTGGTGATGACGGTCGTCACCATCGCCATGAACACGCTCGCGAACGTGCTGCCGCTCGCGGGGCGAACCACGGGTGAGATCTCCGATGCGTTCCCGGCTCTGGTGACGCCCGCGGGCTACGTCTTCTCGATCTGGGGCGTGATCTACCTCGGCCTGCTCGCGTATGCCGTGTGGCAGGCGCTGCCCGGACAGGCCGGCAACCGCCGCGTCGCCGCTGTCGCCTGGCCGATCGTGGTCGGGCACGCGGCCAACTCGCTGTGGATCGTGGCGTGGCACAACCTCGCCTTCGGCGCCACCCAAGTCCTGATGCTGGTGCTGCTCGGCAGCCTGATCGTTGTCTACCTGCGGTTGCGAGCGCGATCACAGCAGCGCGGCGACACGCCACCCGGCCGTGTCGAGCGCCTCGTCGCGCGCGGCACGTTCTCGGTGTACCTCGGCTGGATCACCGTCGCCACGGTCGCGAACACCACGATCTGGTTGATGGATCTCGGCTGGGACGGTGGCTTCGTGCCCGCCGCCGTGTGGGCGGCGCTCACGCTGGTGGTGGCCACGGCGCTCGGTGTGCGCATGCTGCGCGTGTACCGCGACGCCGCATACGCCGCCGTGCTCATGTGGGCGTTCGTCGGCATCGTGGTCATGCAGATCGGCACCGTGTTGGTGGCCGCCACCGCGGTCCTGGGGGTCGTGACGCTCGCGTACGTCGCCGCGCTCACCTTTCGCGGTCCCGAGCGAGGCGAGCCAGCCGGGGCTGGCGCCCGGCGGTCGGCAGGTGCGTCGTGAGCGAGGGCGACGAGCAGCCGAAGGAGTTCAGCGCACGCGAGATCGTGGAGGAGCTGTTCCCGGCCACGCCGACGCGGCTCGTGCCGCGACCCCTCGCGTACAGCGTCAGCTTCGTCGAGGACGGTGGGCGCGAGGTCCGACCGCGCGGTGGCGGCGATCCGCTGCGGCTGCGGCCGATCCCCAGCGCAGGGGCGGAGAAGACGCAGATGTGCTGCGACCTGTGCGCGTGGACGGGCCCGCGGCGCGACTTCGACACGCTGCGCTCCGAGGTGCCGGGTTCGCAGGGTCGACGCTTCCGGTACGTGATCGCGTGCCGCGACGCGGATGGCTGCGAGGCGCGCCGCCTCGACGACGCGGTGCTCGATCGGTTGCTCCAGCCGGTCGAGTGACCGCCCCACCCGGCGGGGCGCCGGCGTCGCGCGCGGCGTCGCCGGCGAGCTGGAGGGTGACGAGCAGCGGGTCGTGGTCGGATGAGCGGAACGGGTCCGGTGCGAACCCTGCGGGCGCCGCCGCGCCGCGTCCCGGCCCGGCGATCGGTGGCTCGTCGGCGTTGATCGCCCAGTAGGCCAGGTCCGCCACGCGCGGCGCGAGCCTGGCGCTGGCGAGTGCATGGTCGAGCGCCGCCGAGCGCCCGAAGAACACGTAGCTCACGGCCGCTTCGGGGGGCACCCGGTCGGTCAGCACCTCCCACCCGGCGTCCTCGAACACGCCGAGCGGGGGTTCGTAGCGGTGCGTGTTGAGGTCGCCGATCACCAGCGCGCCGGCGTGTTCGAGATCGCGCTCGAGGCGTGCCGCGAACGCGAGCAGCGCCCGGGCTTGCCTGGTGCGCCTGAGGTTCCAGCAGCCGAACCCCGCGTCGACGTCGCCGCTCGCGGGGCAACCCGCCTTCGAGCGCAGGTGCACGGCGATCACGCTCACGGCCTCGCCGCTGGCCAGGTGGCGCAGCGTCGCGACCTGGGGTGGTCGCTCGTGGACGCCGGCGACGTCGGCTCCGAGCGCGACGAGCTCGACCGTCGCCGTGTCGATGAGGAACCCCTGTCGGATCGCGTCGCCGGACCGCGACGCGCTCACGCTCGGTTCGGGGAGGGCCAGGTAGACGCGCTGGGGCGAGCGGGTCGGATCTGGGGCGCGTCGCGCGTCGGCCTCGAGCGCCGCGTTCAGCGCCGCGGCCAGCGCCTGCAGCGCCGCGCCATCGTCGTCGCGCTCGATCTCCATCAGCGCGATCACGTCGGCGTCGAGACGCGCCAGCGCGGCGACGAGCGTGGCCGTCTGGCGCTCGAGCGCGGCCGGGTGATCGGCGCCGCGCGAACCGAGCGTCATGAAGTAGTTCTGGGTGTTGAACGCCGCGATGCGCAGGTCGCCGGGCAGCGCCGGCGGCGCCTCGGGGCGCGGGTTGCGGACCTCGAACCGCGGCGTCCCCTGCGGCTCGATCAGGTAGCCGCCGGCGGGGCTGGTCCACACCCGTCCCACCAGGCCGAGCACGGCGTCACCGACGCGCACGCCGCCCACCTCGAGCCCCCACGGCAGCG
>PWQI01000171.1 GCA_003556805.1 Trueperaceae bacterium
ATGACAGCCGTCGCGCACGGCGAGCGCGTCGACGAGGCCGCGTTGGCCATGTCGCGCGCCGACGCGGAGGCCCTGATCGCCTCGTGGCGCGACGCCGACAAGGCCGTCATGATCCTCGGCGGCTTCGTGCTCGCGAGCGCAGCGGCCACTGCCGCGGCCGACGCCCTCGGCAAGGCCGTCGGGGCGAGGCAGGTGCGCGTTCCGCCGATGGCGAACGGCCTGGGCCTCGAGGTCACCGGCGTGCTCCCGAGCCACGCGCGCTACGACTACCGCCACATGCTCGCGGGCAGCGCCCGGGCGCTGTTGCTGTCCGGCCTCGACCCAGCGCAGGACCCGGCGCTGGCCGAGCGCCTGCGAGGCTGCGAACTGCTGGTGGTGCACGACATGTTCATGACGGCGACCGCAGAGATCGCCCACGTCGTCCTCCCCGCTGCGAGCGGCTTCGAGAAGGACGGCACCACCCTCAGCCTGGAGGGCCGCTACCTGCCGGTGCGCGCCGCACCGGTCGATGGCGGCGAGGCGCGCGACCTCACCGGCGTCGTGAAGGCGCTCGGCGAGGCGTTCGGGCAGCGGCTCGAGGGCCGCAGCGTCCGCTCCGCCAGGCGCGTGCTCCGCAAGCAGCTCGGCTTCGAGCCCAGCGAACTCGATCGCCTCGGGCTGCTGCAACCGCTGCCGAAGGTGCGCGCCTCCGTGACCGTGACGACCGACGAGGAGGCCACGGGCGAGGCGCTGCGCGTCCCGACGATGGTGCGTCCCGAATACCTGGCCTACAACCCGCACCTGCGCGCCGCGCTCGGTGACCCGGCGTTGCGACTCCATCCCGACGACGCCGCCGAGCGCGACCTGCGCACTGGCGACGGTGTGACCGTGAGCGTCGACGGCGCCCCCAGGCGCCTGCGGGTGGTCGTCAGCGACGCCGCTCCGCGGGGTGTGCCGCTCGTGCCGGCGACGCCCGACGCCCCCGTCGGCCGCGCAATGGTCGACCTCGACACGCTCCAAGTCGACCGGCGAGCGCTCGAGGTGGCCTGATGGACTCCCTCTTGGCGACCTTCGTCAAGGCCCTGCTCCTAGCGGCCGCGCTGCTCGGCGCCTTCGCCTACATGACGCTCATCGAGCGCAGGCTGCTCGGGCGCATGCAGCACCGGCACGGCCCCAACCGCACCGGCCCGTTCGGGCTGCTGCAGCCGATCGCCGATGCGCTGAAGTCGGTCTTCAAGGAAGACATCATCGTCTCGAAGGCCGACAAGTTCGTGTACGTGCTCGCGCCGCTGATCTCGATCACCTTCGCGCTCTCGGCCTTCGGGGCCATCCCGGGCGGCCCCGCGGGGAGCCTGTTCGGGTACGACCCGTGGGTGCTCGACCTCGACATCGGGTTGCTGTACGTGCTGGCCGTGACGTCGATCGGCGTGTACGGCATCTTCCTGGGCGGCTGGGCGGCCAACAGCAAGTACGCCCTGCTCGGGTCGCTGCGCTCGTCGGCCCAGATCATCAGCTACGAACTCGGCCTCGGCCTGTCGGTGCTGTCGGTGATCATGATCGCCGGGACGCTCAACCTGCGCGAGATCGTCGAGATGGGCATCTGGGGCGTCAGCCCGCTGCTGTGGCCGCCGCTGGCGATCGCCTTCGGCGCGTTCGTGATCTCGGCGATCGCCGAGGTGAACCGCACCCCGTTCGACCTCCCCGAGGCCGAGCAGGAGATCGTCGCTGGCTACCTGACCGAGTACTCGGGCCTCAAGTGGGCGCTGTATCAGATGGCGGAGTACGTGAACATGATGACCGCCGCGGCGTTCATCAGCACGCTCTTCCTGGGCGGGTACCGCGGTCCCGCATTCCTGGACCAATGGATCCCCGGCATCAGCGAGTGGCCGATCGTGTGGCTCGTCGCCAAGATGGCGATCTTCATGTTTCTCTTCATCTGGCTGCGGGCCACGCTCCCGCGGCTCCGCTACGACCAACTCATGCGCTTCGGCTGGCTCTACCTCTTCGAGGTAGCGCTCGGCGCGGCGCTCTTGACGGGGGCAGTGATCGCCTTTGTGCTCTGACATGCAGCCCGCGAACCACCGAGGAGGCCGACCATGAGCGTCCTGGACATCGCCAAGGGGATGGGGGTCACGCTCTCTCACCTGTTCAAGAAGCCCGTGACGGTGCAGTACCCGGAGGAGCGAGCACAGATCAAGGCCCGCTTCCGCGGTCGCCATCACCTGCTGCGCCACCCCGACACCGGCCTGGAGAAGTGCATCGGCTGCAGCCTCTGCGCCGCGGCGTGCCCGGCCTACGCCATCTACGTCGAGGCGGCCGAGAACGACCCGAACGACCCGACCTCGGCGGGTGAGCGCTACGCTTCGATCTACGAGATCAACATGCTGCGCTGCATCTTCTGCGGCTTCTGCGAGGAGGCCTGTCCGACTGGCGCGGTGGTGCTCGGGCACGAGTTCGAGCTGGCGGACTTCCGCTACCAGGACTTCGTGTACGGCAAGGAGGACATGATCGTGGGGGTCACGGGGAGCAAGTGGCAGCGCCGCGAGGCGGCCGCCAAGGGCACGGAGGTGCGCGTCGGCTTCGAGGCGCCCGGACGGCCCGAGCTGGAGGGCGTGGACCACTGATGGTCACCTTCGCCATCCTGGCCAGCGTCGCCGTGATCGGCGCGCTCGGCGTGGTGCTGCTGCGCCAGCCGATCCACGCCGCGCTGTCGCTCGTGGGCACCCTGCTCACGCTGGCCGTGTTGTTCGTGACGCTGCAGGCACACTTCCTGGCCGCGATCCAGGTGATCGTCTACGGCGGCGCCATCATGGTCCTGTTCCTGTTCGTGATCATGCTGCTCAACATCGAGCACCAGCGCAAGGAAGTGCAGCCGTGGCTGCGCTGGGCCGCCTACGGCGTCGGCCTCGTGGCGGCCACCGGGCTGATCGTCGGCGCGATGCTCGACCCGCGTCAGGTGCCCGATCACGCCGTGGTCCGCGACACCCTCCAGGGCGGTCATCCGCGGCTGATCGCCGAGGTGCTGTACGGCGAGTTCATGCTCGCCTTCCAACTGGTAGGCGTGCTGCTCCTGACCGGGATGGTGGGGGCGGTGGCGCTGGTGCAGCGGCCCCGGCCGCAGCGCACGTCGGCGATGATCGACGAGCGGCGCAAGGAGCGCGCCAGCGACGCGCTCGAGGCGGGGGGACGCTGACATGGTGGGGACCGAGGCGTACGTCGCCCTCTCTGCGGTGCTGTTCACGATCGGGGCGGTGGGCGTGCTCACCCGCCGCAGCGCGATCATGATCTTCCTCTGCGTCGAGCTGATGCTCAACGCCGCGAACCTCGCCATCGTCGCGTACGCCTACCAGTGGGCGGGCACCGGCCTGCTCACCGGTATCAGCGGCCAGACGGCCGTGTTCATCATCCTCGCCGTCGCCGCTGCCGAGGTCGCGATCGGCCTCGGCATCCTGGTCGCGATCTTCAGGAACCGCGCCAGCACCGACGTCGACGCTCTGTCGGAGGTGCGGCTGTGACCGGCGATCCCGTCTCCTGGGCCGCTCTGGCCCCCTTCCTCGCCCTGGCCGGCGCGCTCGTGAACGGCCTCTTCGGCGCACGATTGCGCGAGCCGCTGCCGGGCGTGATCGCGAGCGCCGCCGTCGGCGCCGCGTTCGTGCTCTCGCTCGTCGCCTTCGCCACGTTCGGCGAGCGCGACGCAGGCGTGGGGGTCCGGCTCTGGGAGTTCATGCCGGTCGCGGGCCTCGACCTCGCCGTCGCCTTCCACCTCGACCAGCTGTCGCTGCTCATGATGCTGATCATCACCGGCGTCGGCGCGCTGATCCACGTCTACTCGATCGGCTACATGCACGGCGACGATGGCTACGCGCGCTACTTCTCGGCGCTGAACCTGTTCGTGGCCGCCATGCTGGTGCTCGTCATGGCCGACTCCTACCCGCTGCTGTTCGTGGGCTGGGAGGGCGTGGGCGTGTGTTCGTTCCTGCTCATCGGCTTCTGGTACCGGCAGAAGCAGAACCCCGACGCAGCGCGCAAGGCGTTCATCGTCAACCGCATCGGTGACGCCGGCTTCCTGGTCGCGATGTTCCTGATCTACCGCACGTTCGGCACGCTCACCATCAGCGAGGTGAACGCCGCCGTCGCTGGCTTCGCCTTCGGCGCCGCCGCCCTGACGGGCATCGGCGTGCTGCTCATGGTGGCCGCGGCCGGCAAGAGCGCGCAGCTGCCCCTGCACGTCTGGCTCCCCGACGCCATGGCCGGCCCGACGCCCGTCTCGGCCCTGATCCACGCCGCCACGATGGTCACCGCGGGCGTGTACCTCATCGCCCGCAGCGCGCCGCTCTTCGCCGCGAGCCCCGACGCCTCGGCCGTCGTCGCCTGGGTCGGCGGCATCACCGCGCTAGCCGCTGCCATCGTCGCCTTCGCCCAGACCGACATCAAGAAGATCCTGGCGTACTCGACGATCAGCCAGCTCGGCTTCATGTTCGTGGCGGTCGGCGTCGGCGCCTACTGGGTCGGCATCTTCCACGTCCTCACCCACGCGTGCTTCAAGGGGTTGCTGTTCCTGACCTCAGGCAGCGTGATCCACGGCCTGGGCGGCGAGCAGGACGTGCGCCGGATGGGTGGGTTGCGGCGCCTCATGCCCGTCACCGCCCTGACCGCCCTGGTCGGCACGTTGGCGATCGCAGGCGTGCCGTTGCTCTCGGGCTTCTTCAGCAAGGACGCGATCTTGCTCTACACCTTCTCCTCGACGCTGCTGGCCGATCACGGCTCGCTCGTGCTGTACGGCCTTCTGCTCGTCACGGCCTTCATGACCGCCGCCTACATGGGCCGCTGGTACCTGCTGGTGTTCGAAGGCGAGCCGCGCCTCACGGCCGAGTCGCGCGCGAAGGTGCACGAGTCTCCGCGCGTCATGACCGTGCCGCTCGTCGTGCTGGCGGCGCTCTCGGTGCTGATCGGCTACGTCGGCCTGCCGTCGTTCGCGTTCCCCAACCTGATCGCCCCCTGGCTCCAGACGGCCACCGCCAGCGTCCCGTTCGACTACCCGCCCGTCTGGGCGGAGTGGCTGCTGATCGGCGTCGCGGTCCTCGTCGCCGCAGGCGGCTTGGCCCTCGCCTGGTGGGTCTACGCCCTGCAGTCCGGCCGTCCCGTGACGCGCTTCGGCAGCGGGCGCCTCGCCGCCTTCGCACGCAACGGCCTCGGGTTCGACGCGCTCTACCGCGCCGCGGTCGTGAGCCCGAGCGAGGGCACCGCAGCCGGCCTGGCGCTGCTCGACCGTGACGTGCTCGACCGAGGCTTGGCGGCGTCGGTCACCACCGCCGGCTTCCTGGCTCGCGCCATCACGCTGCTGCAGACCGGTTACGTCAGGAACTACGCGCTCGCCATGCTGGCCGGTGCGGTGATCCTCGTGCTCGTCGTCGTGATCGCGGGGGTGCGCGCATGACCGCCGTCACGCTCGTGCTCCTACCGCTGGTGGTCGCGACGGTCCTGCTCTTCGCGCGCAAGACGATCGTCGCGCGCGCCATCGCCCTGATCGGTGCGATCGCCACCTTCGTGACCGCCGTGCTCCTCCCCGGCAGCGACGCCGTGCAGGTCCCGTGGATCCCGACCTTCGGCGCCTTCATCGCCTTCGATCCCAGCCACGCCGGCGGGGTGCTGGCGCTCGTCGCCAGTCTGGTGATGGTCCCCACCGTGCTGTGGGCCTCGCTGCGCGTCGAGTCGAACACGGGCCGCTTCCTGGCGGCGCTCTTCGCCATGTGGAGCGGGCTGATGGGCCTGTTCCTGGCGCGCGACCTGGTGCTGTTCTACGTCTTCTGGGAGGCGACGTTGCTGCCGTCCCTCGTCATGCTCGGCGGTTGGGGCGGACCACAGCGGCGCCAGGCCCTGCTCAAGTACCTCCTCTACGCCGTGGCTGGTTCGTTCGCCATGCTGCTCACGATCGCGGCCATCAAGCCCCTCGCGGGGGCCGAGAGCTACCTGTTCGCCGATCTCCTGGCGGCCAGCGTCAACCTCGACGTGTTGACGCAGACCTGGCTGTTCGCCGGCTTCGCGATCGCCTTCGCCGTCAAGCTGCCGATGTTCCCGCTGCACCACTGGCTGATCGACTTCCACGAGCAGAACCACCCGTCGGGCGCCGCCGACGTGGCCGGCACGCTCTACAAGGTCGGCGGTTTCGGCCTCTTCGCCTGGGCCCTGCCGCTGCTGCCCGAGGGAGCGCGTCAGGCGGCTCCGTTGCTGCTCGCGCTCGGGGCGTTCACCGCGGTGTACGCGGCGATCATCGCCACGCGCGCGAACCACCTGAAGCGGCTGCTGGCCTACGCCTCGCTGTCCCACATGGGGATCGTGGCGGTCGGGCTGTTCGGCCTGCACCTCGCTGGCCTCTCCGGCGCCATGTACCTGCTCGCCGCGCAGATGGTCACGACCGGTGGGCTGTTCTTGATCAGCGGCATGCTCCACGCCCGCCGCGGCAGCCTCGACGCCGACTCGTACGGTGGCATCGCGGCATCGGCCCCGGCGCTCGCCGCCGTGACGCTGCTCGTCCTCTTCGCCAGCATCGGCGTCCCGGGCCTCGCCAACTTCCCGGGTGAGTTCCTGGCGCTCCTTGGCGCGTTCCAGGCCAGCACCGCGGCTGGCGTGCTCGCAGTGCTGGCGGTGATTGCCGCCGGCGTGTACGGCGTCAACCTGTACCAGCGGCTGTACCAGGGTCCGCAGCCGAACCCGGTCGCCGACCTGCGGCCACTGGAGGTCGTCGTGCTCGCTCCCATCGTTGCCGCAACGCTCTGGCTCGGCCTCGCGCCGGCTGCCCAGCTGCGGGTCTTCGAGGCCGACGCGATCATCACCGTCGAGCGCATCGAGCAGGCGAAGGACGGCGTCGACGTCCCGCTCGTCGCGGTCGGGGAGGTGCGTCGATGATCCCCGCTGACGGCTTCATCGTCTGGAGCGTCCTGGCGCCGGCGCTGACGCTGCTCGGCTTCGCGGGCATCACGCTGCTGCTCGCCGTGTTCCAGAGCGACCGTGGCTTCATCGCCACCGTTGCGCTGACCGGCGTGGTCAGCGCCGGCGTGTTCGCGCTCAACCTGCTCATGCAAGCGCAGGGCGGCCTCGCCGAGGCGGGCTTCGGCCTGCGCTACCTGGCGGACGTCCCCGCCACGGCCTTCACGCTGGTCGTCCTGCTCGGCACGGCCCTGGCCATCCTCGTGGCTCAGGGGACGTTGGGACGCATGGGGCTCGACCACCCCGAGTACTACCCGCTCGTGCTCCTGTCCGCCACCGGGGCGATCGTCATGGTCTCCGCCGGTGATCTCATCACGCTGCTGCTCGGTCTCGAGATCATGTCGCTGGCCGTGTACGCCCTCGCGGCCTGGCGTACCGAGGCGCGCCAGAGCCAGGAGGCGGGCCTCAAGTACTTCCTGCTAGGCGCCTTCGCATCGGCCCTGTTCATCTACGGCATCGCGCTCACCTACGGGGCCGGCGGCCACTTCGACTACGCCATGCTCATGGCCGCGTTCACGCAGCCGGGCTTCGAGGCGCACGTCACCGCCTTGCTCGGTGCGGTGCTGATCATCGCCGGGCTCGGCTTCAAGGCCGCGCTCGTGCCGTTCCACCAGTGGGCGCCGGACGTCTACACCGGTGCACCGACACCAGTGACCGCGTTCATGGCCGTGGTCGTGAAGGCCGCAGCCTTCGGCGCCCTGCTGCGCATCGCCTCCACCGTCTTCGCGAGCCTCGAGGTGGGCGCGCTGGGCGCCTTGCTGCCCGGTGTGTTGAGCGTGCTCATCGGCGCCACGCTGATCGTCGGGAACTTCGGGGCGCTGCTCCAGACGGGCGTCAAGCGCATGCTGGCCTACTCGGCCGTCGCGCACGCGGGCTACCTCGGCCTGGCCGTGCTCGCGGCCGACCAAGCAGGGATGGCCGCGGCCGCCTTCTACGTCGCCGCGTACACGCTCATGAGCATCGGCGCGTTCGCGGTCCTGAGCGCCTTGATGGACGACGACGACGGCGGCGACGGCATCGAGCGCTTCGCCGGTCTCGCCCGCACACGCCCGTGGCTCGCTGCCGGCATGGCGGTGAGCCTGCTCAGCCTGGCGGGCATCCCGCCGCTGGCAGGCTTCGTCGGCAAGGTGCTGGTCATCCAGGCGGCCATCGCCACCGGTCACGCCGCGCTGGCGGTGCTGGCCATCGTCACCAGCGTGGTCGCGGTCGTGTACTACGCGCGCGTCGTCGTCGCGATGTACGTGCGCGACCCGAGCGGGGCCGCACGCACGCCCGAGCGTCGCACGGCGCGGCCGCTCGGGATCGCCCTCGGCATCGCGGTCGTCGGTACCATCGTGCTCGGACTGGTGCCTGGCCTCTGGTACGGCCTCGTCGACCACGGCCAGAACCTACTCGTCTTCGTGTCGCTGCGCTGAGCCTGGCGCGGCGACACGCGGCGCCGGCCGGCGCGGACGCTCAGCCCTGCTCGACGGGCAGACCGTCTTCCTCCCAGGCGAGGATGCCTCCCGCCAGGTTGACGGCGTCGTAGCCCTGCTCGAGCAGGAACGCCGTCACACGGCCGGAGCGGGCGCCTGAGCGGCAACTCACGACGATCGGCGTGCCCTTCGGCACGGTCTCCTCGTAGCGCGTGAGGAACTCCGACAGCGGGAGCCGCGCTGCGCCGGGGATGCGCTTCGCACGGACCTCGTCGCTCTCGCGCACGTCGACGTGGTACGCGCCCGCCGCGATGCGCGCCTCTGCCTCTCGGGGGTCGATCTCTGGGACCTCGGACGATTGGGGCATGGGCCATGCTATCCCCCGGGCCGCGCTGGTAGCGTGGCCCGCGTGGACCCGTACCTGCGCAGCATCCTAGGCCGACTGGGTGACCTCGACCCGATCGACGTCCTCACCGCCACACCGATCCGCCTCGCCGACCTGGCCGACGTGCTGACCGACGACGGCTGGTCGACGAGCCATGCGCCGGGGAAGTGGCCCGCTGGAACCGTCCTGGCGCACCTGGTCGACACCGAGCTCGGGCTCGGCTTCCGGCTCCGCCAAGCCGTCACCGCGCCGCTCGACCTGGGCGCGCATCCGGTGCAGCCCTTCGATCAGGACGCCTGGGTGGCACGCAGCGCTCGTGCCGATCCCAGCCTCGCGCTCGAGGCCTTCAGGGCCCTGCGCGCCTGGAACCTGACGCTCCTGGCGGGCTTCTCGCTCGATGACTCGATGCGCGAGATGCGCCATCACGAGCGCGGGCTCGAGAGCGTCGACACGCTCGTGCGCTTCCTCGCCGGCCACGACCTGCACCATCTCGATCAGCTCGAGGCGGTGGCCCACGGCACCTGAGCGCGGCGCCCGGCGCCGCTCGCGGTCGCGCGCCGCCGCGTCGTGGAAGCCGCGTGGTAGAACACGTCCCATGGCAACCGAACGCACCTTCGCGATGGTCAAGCCCGACGGCGTCAAACGCAACCTGGTGGGAGCGATCGTCGCTCGCATCGAGGCCAAGGGCTACCGCATCGTCGGCCTCAAGCAGATGGTCATCCCCCGTGAGATGGCCGAGCGTCACTACGGTGAGCACCAGGGCAAGCCCTTCTTCGACGGTCTCGTCTCGTTCATCACCGGCGGTCCGGTCGTGGCCATGGTGCTCGAGGGTGAGAACGCGATCAAAGGTTGGCGCGGCATGATGGGCGCCACCAACCCGAAGGACGCTGCCCCGGGCACCATCCGCGGCGACTTCGCCACGACCATCGACGAGAACGTGGCGCACGGCTCCGATGCCCCGGCTACGGCCGAGCGCGAGATCGGCATCTTCTTCGGCGAGGGCGACCTGCTCGACTGAGCACGGCGCGGAAGCACTGAGAGCGAATGCGGCGCGCCCGGCGCGCCAGGGTAGAGGTGAGGCATGTCCGGACTGTCGCAGCGCATCCAGGCCCTCAAGGCGTCGTCGACCGTGGCGTTCAACGCCAAGGCGCTCGAGCTCAAACGGTCGGGGGTCGACGTCGTCGCCATGACGGCCGGCGAGCCCGACTTCCAGCCGCCGCAACACGTGCTCGAGGCTGCGCACGAAGCGATCCGCAAGGGGCTCACCAAGTACACGGCCTCCGAGGGGACCCGGGAGCTGCGCGACGCGATCGTCGCCAAGCACGAGCGCGAGAACGGCCTCCACTACACGCCTGACCAGGTGATGGTCTCCACCGGCGGGAAGCAGGTGCTCTACAACGCCTTCATGGCGCTGCTCGATCCCGGCGACGAGGTGATCGTCCCCGCCCCGTACTGGGTCAGCTACCCGGCCCAGATCGAGCTCGCCGGCGGGGTGATGGTGTCGGTCCCGACCAGCGCCGAGGAGGGCTTCGTGGTCGACCCGGAGCGGGTCGCCGCGGCCATCACGCCGCGCACCAAGGCGATCCTCGTCAACTCGCCGAGCAACCCGACCGGCGCCGTGTACCCCGAGGGCGTGCTGCGCGCCATCGCCGACCTCGCCGAGCGGCACGACCTGTGGTTGATCACCGACGAGCTCTACGAGCACATGGTCTACGACGGTGCGTTCACCCCGGTGGCTCGCTTCCATCCCGAGCGGACCCTGCTCGTGCACGGTGCCAGCAAGGGGTACGCCCTCACGGGTTGGCGCATCGGCTGGGGCTGCGGCCCCGCCCCGTTGATCAAGGCGATGAACAAGCTCCAGGGCCAGGTGACGAGCAACGCCAACGCCATCGCGCAGTACGCCACCCAAGTGGCGCTGAACGAGGTCGAGGCCACCGCCGCCTTCCAAGCGATGACGCGGCAGGCCTACCGGGAGCGTCGCGACGTCATCGTGGCGGGCCTGAACGACGTCGGGCTCCCCACCCCGATGCCGCACGGCGCCTTCTACGTGATGGCCGACCTGCGCCCCATCGATCCGGACGAGAACGTCGCAGCGATCCGGCTGCTCGAGGAGGCGCACGTGGGTGTGGTGCCCGGCACCGATTTCGAGGCGCCCGGCTACGCCCGGCTCTCGTACGCGTGCAGCATGGAACAGATCGAGACCGCGCTCGTGCGGATCGGGGCGCTGCTCGCGTGAGCGCCGCAGGGTCCAGCACCGTCGTCGCACGAACCGAGCCCGGCAGCTTCACGACCGACGTGCGCGTGCGTTCGCATGCGCTCGTCATGGACGAGCCCGAGGCGCTCGGCGGCAGCGACGGCGGTCCGACGCCCGGCGAGATGGTGGCCGCCGCGCTCGCCGCCTGTACCACCATCACCCTGCGCATGTACGCGGACCGGAAGGGCTGGCCGCTCGAGGCCGTCGAGGCGCACGTCGATCGGCAGATCGACGTCGGCGCGACCGGCGCCGGCAGCCATGCGACGCCCCACTACCTGCTCTCGGTGACGGTCTCGGGACCGCTCGACGAGGCCCAGGTGGCGAGGTTGCGCCAGGTGGCCGAGCGCTGTCCCGTCCATCGACAGCTCGAGGGCAGCACCGCCATCACGACGGAACTGACGACCTGACCTCCAGGAGCTCCTGCGGGCCGACCGTCGAACACCGCGTCACCCCTGCGCCACGCGCTAGCATGCCGCATGTCTCACGACGACGCGCACTCCGCCGTGCCGGACCCAGAACACGGGCCCGCTAGCGCACCACGCGACCCTGTCGAGCCGCTGCCCGGCGTGTCGGACCACATCTACGCCAACCCGGAGAAGTGGCGCATCGGCCGCGAGTTCCTCACGCGCTACACCGGCACGGAGCCGGAGTCGTTCCACAAGCAGGTCATCCTGACCAACTTCGGCTACTACCTCGAGCGCTTCGAGGCCATCGCCGGAGACGCGCGCCGCACCCAGGGCTCGGCGATGACGGCCGCGCACAGCGACCGGCTCGGCGTGTCGATCATCGACTTCTCGATCGGCTCGCCCGTGGCGGCACTGATCATCGAGGTCCTCGCCACGGCCGAACCGAAGGCGACGCTCTTCCTGGGGATCTGCGGGGGCTTGCACCGCTCGCTGGAAGTGGGGGACTTCGTGCTGCCCACCGCGGCGATCCGCGACGAGGGCGCCTCGAAGCACTTCATGCCGCCGCAGGTGCCGGCGCTGCCGACCTTCAAGATCCAGAAGTTCGTGTCGCAGATGGTGGTCGAGAAGGGTTTCGACTACCGCACGGGCGTGGTGCACACGACCGACTACCGCTTCTGGGAGTTCAACGAACGGTTCAAGCGTCAACTGTACGAGGAGCGCGCGCTGGCGATCGACATGGAGACCGCGACGCTGTTCTCGGTGGGCTTCGCCAGCAAGGTCCCGATCTGCGCGCTGCTGCTCGTCTCCGACCTACCGCTGCGCGAGGGTGGCATGAAGACGCGCGCGAGCGCGCGGGCGGTGTTCCGCCAGTTCACCGATCGGCACATCGAGGTCGGCGTCGAGGCGATGAGCCAGATCGCCGAGCGCGGCGAGCACATCCGGCACTACCGGTGGTGAGGGCGTGACCGACATGTCAGGGGGGTCGGTCGAGTACCGTGGCGAGGTCGACGCCATCCGGCCCGAGCACCTCGAGGGCTTCTTCGAGGGCTGGCCCGACCCACCGTCGCCAGCGACGCACCTGCGCATCCTCCGCGGGAGCAGCCACGTGGTGGTGGCCGTCGACCCGGCCACCGGTCGAGTGGTCGGTTTCGTGACCGCGCTGAGCGATGGCGTCCTGGCCGCGTACCTGCCGCTGCTGGAGGTGTTGCCCGAGCACCGCGGCCGGGGCATCGGCAGCGAGTTGGTGCGGCGCGTACTCCACGCCCTCCACGACCACTACATGGTGGACGTCGTGTGCGATCCAGACGTGGTGCCGTTCTACCGCCGCCTCGGGTTGCGGTCCGCGTCGGGCGCGAGCCTGCGCCGCTTCGACCGGCAGTCCGGGCGTGAAGGATAGCCACGGCTTCACGCGTTCGCCGCTGGCGTACGCTCGTGCGACATGCTGCATCTCCTCGGCGTCGGCGCCGCCGTCATCATCTCGTTCTCCGCCATCTTCATCCGCATGGCCGACGTGTCCGCCTCGACGGCGGCCTTCTTCCGCCCTGCCTACGCCCTGCCGCTGATCGCGCTGCTCTATGCCTTCACCCGTGGGTCCGACACGCGGACCAGGCGCGAGCGCCTGATCACGATCGCCGCCGGCGGGCTGATGGGTTTGTCTTTCACGCTCTGGAACTACGCCATCGGCTATGTCGGCGCCGGCTTGGCGACGGTGCTGGGCAACACGCAGGTGGTCTTCGTGGGGTTGTTCGCGTGGCTCGTGTTCCGCGAGCGCCCGCCGGCCGCCAGCCTCCTGGCGGTGCCGCTGGTGTTGGGTGGCGTGGTGCTCACGACCGGCGTGGGTCGACCCGACGCGTACGGCGATCAACCGCTGCTGGGGGGGCTGTTCGGCGTCGTGAACGCCCTGTCTTACACGGCCTTCCTGCTCATCTTCCGGCGCACGGCGCGGGGCCTGCGGCGCCCGTCGGGACCGCTCTTGGACGCCACGATCGGCGCCGCGCTGGCTGGGCTCGTGCTGGGGCTCGCCACGGATCCCTCGTTCGACCTGCGCCCGGTGTGGCCCGCGCACGGCTGGCTGCTCCTCCTGGCGGTCGGGTCGCAGACGATCGCCTGGTGGGCGATCCTGACGGTGCTCCCGCGCCTGCCGGCGCTCGACACGTCGGTCATCCTGCTCATCCAGCCGATGCTCACGGTCGTGTGGGGCACCGTCCTCTTCGCCGAGCGGCTGTCGTCCTTGCAATGGGTGGGTGTGGCTGCGGTCCTCACGGGGGTCGCCCTGGTGATGCTCGCGGGGGCCGTGGGCCGATCGCGTGCGCGGCGGGCGGCGGCCACGAACGGCTCCTGACGCCGGCGCGTCGCGTGTGTCCGAGCGGCGCCGCGTGCGCGCTGGTAGCGTGAGCCATGGCTCACGTCGGACGGTTCCCACTCGCTCGCATCGCCGTGCTGGCAGCGGCGCTCTCGCTCTTGGCCGCCTGCGCCCCGGCCACGCTCGGCGATCGCAGCAACCCTTATCGACCCGGTGTCGATGGGGCGGCCTCGGCGCGGCCCGGTTCGGAGGTCTTCGTGCAGATCGACGTCGCGCGCGACGTCTTCGGCCTCACCGCCGACGACCTCGCGATGCGGCTGGCGCCGTGGGGCCCGAACCTCGCGCGCGCAACCGTCACGCCGCTGTTCGATCTGCGTGACGTGGTGGCCCCGGACGGTTGGGACGTCGAGCTCGACCGCGCCGTCGCGTTCCTGAGCAGCAACCGGTCTACGGCCGATGTCGAGGTCACGCTGCGGGTCGACGTGCCGAGCGGCGCGCGCCTGGGTGGTCAGCGGCTGCGCGCGACGCTGGCCGACGAGCGCGGCAACCGCCACGTGATCGAGTTCGTGGTGCAAGTCGGGTCCTGAGGCCGAGTCGTCGCTGCCGATCCGCCCTGCAGCCGTTGGGCAGCCGCTCGCCAGCAGCTCGCTAGCCACCCGTCAGCCGCTCGCCAGCCGCTGAGAGGCCCGTGCTCAGACCTCGAAGCCTTCGCGCTGTAGTCCGGTGAGCGTCCAGCGGCCGTCGGCGCCGAGCGCCAGACTTAGCAGCCAGGCGTGCGGTGGCTCACCGCTCAACGGTGCGACCAGCAGCTCGGCGCGCGCGGCGCGTTCACGCCGGTCCCAAGCCACGCGCGTGCGCCGCGACGCTTCGAGCAGTGGGCGATGGCGGTCGTTGCCGAGCAGGCGTGCCAGGCCGTCCGCATCGCCGACCTCGCGAGCGGGGCGTCCACCCAAGAGCGGCCAGGCTGCCGCCGCGGCTCGCGCCGGGTCGCCTTCTTCGAGCGCCGCCAGGAACGCCTCCAGCAGCGCCTCTGGGTCGTCGTGGGGGGCGAGCGGCGGCACGTTCGCGCCCGCGCTCACGACAGGTTGAGCGACACGTACTTCACCTCGAGGTACTCCTCGATGCCCCAGGGCCCGCCTTCGCGGCCGATCCCGGACTGCTTCACGCCGCCGAAGGGGGCGTAGGGCGCCGCCGGCACGCCGTCGTTGACGCCGACGATGCCGTACTCGAGCGCCTCGGACACGCGGATGGCGCGGCTCAGGTCGCGTGTGTAGAGGTACGCCGCCAGGCCGTACGGTGTGGCGTTCGCGCGCGTGATCGCGTCCTCCTCGTGCTCGAACGACAGCACGGGTGCGACCGGCCCGAAGGTCTCCTCACGCATGAGCGCCATGTCGTCGGTGACGCCGGTGAGGACGGTCGGAGCGTAGTGCAGCCCACCCGTTGCGCGCCCGCCCGTCGCGACGGTGGCGCCCTTGGCCACGGCGTCGTCCACGTGGCGCACCACCTTCTCGAGGCCGGCCGCATCGACCAGCGGGCCGATGTCGGTGGCGTCGTCGAGCGGGTCGCCGGGCACGAGCCCCTCCACCGCCGCCGTGAAGCGCTCCAGGAAGACGTCGTAGATGCCCGACTGGACGTATATGCGATTCGTACAGACGCAGGTCTGCCCGGCGTTGCGGAACTTGCAGGCGGTGACCTCTGCGACGGCGCGCTCGAGATCGGCGTCGTCGAACACCAGGTACGGCGCATGCCCGCCGAGCTCGAGCGACAACCGCTTCACAGTGTCGGCCGCCTGGCGGTAGAGCAGCTTGCCGACCTCGGTCGATCCCGTGAACGACACCTTGCGGATACGTGGGTCGGCCATCATCACGCGCGTGACGGGGACGGGATCGGAGGCTGGGAGCACCTGCAGCGTCCCGGGCGGTCCGCCGGCCTCGAGCCACAGTTCGGCGAGCCGCAGGGCCGTGAACGGCGCCTGTTCGGCGGGCTTGACGATCATCGGGCAGCCGGCGGCGAGCGCCGGTGCAGCCTTGCGCGTGATCATGGCGGCCGGGAAGTTCCAGGGCGTGACGGCGTAGGCGGGACCCACCGGTTGCTTCATCGCCAGGAGCCGCTTGTGCCCGGCGTGGCTCGGGAACCACGCGCCGTAGACCCGTTTGGCCTCCTCGGCGTACCACTCGACGAAGCCCGCCGCGTAAGCGGCCTCGCCGCGGCCCTCACGCACGGGCTTGCCCATCTCCTGCGCCATCAGGCGGCCGAGGCCGTCTTGATCGGCCATGATCAGGCCGTGCCAGCGCCGCAGCGTGGCGGCGCGCTCGAAGGGGTTGACGGTGCGCCAGTGCTCGAACGCGCGCCAGGCCACCTCGATCGCATGGCTGGCCTCGGCCTCGCCGCAATCGGCGGCGGCGCCGACCACCTCGCCGGTGGTGGGGGAGATCACGTCGAAGGACTGCGCCGCGTCGTGCCAGGCGTCGCTCAGGTAGCGGTTGAGGTTCGTTGCGCCATCCATGCCGCAGTGTACGTGCGGTGGCGGGTGGGCGTCGGCGCCTGGATGCGGGTGCTCAGGCGGCGCCGATGAGGTCGTCGGCGATCTTGGCCGACGACAGCACGCCCGGGAGGCCCGCGCCTGGATGGGTGCCCGCGCCCACGATGTAGAGGTTGGGGATGTCCTCGGAGCGGTTGTGCGGACGGAACCAGGCCGACTGCGTGAGGAGCGGTTCGACGCTGAAGGCCGAGCCGAGGTGGCTGCCGAGCGTGTCGCGGAAGTACACCGGCTCGATCATCACCTCCGTGACCAGGTGCTCCGAGAGGCCCGGCAGGTAGCGCTCCTCGAGGAACGACATGATCGCGTCGCGGTACGGCTTCGCGTGCGTGGCCCAGTCGATGCCGCTCTTCAGGTTCGGCACGGGTGAGAGCACGTAGAAGTTCTCGTGCCCCTCGGGGGCGATGCTCGGATCGGTGATGGTCGGCATGTGCAGGTAGAGGCTGAAGTCCTCGGCCAACTTGCCGTCGTTGCGGAAGATGTCCTTGAGCAGCCCTTCGTAGCGCGGGCCGAGGATGATGTTGTGGTGGGCCAGCTCGGTGTCGGTGTAGCGCCGGTTCGTGCCGAAGTACAGCACGACGAGCGACATCGAGTAGCGCGTCTTCGCCCAGCGCTCGTCCTTGTTTCGCTTGCGGAAGCGCGGGTCGATCAGGCGCTGGTAGGTGGTCGCGACGTCGGCGTTCGACACGACGATGTCGGCCTCGATGCTGCGACCGTCGGCGAGCACCACCCCGGTCGCTCGCGGCGTGCCGTCCGGACCGTCC
Organism: Trueperaceae bacterium; assembly: GCA_003556805.1. Lineage (GTDB taxonomy): Bacteria > Deinococcota > Deinococci > Deinococcales > Trueperaceae > CSSed10-48. The sequence continues at coordinate 17,033 of PWQI01000171.1, forward strand.
TTGACGCTGATCTGCTCGACCGCGGTACCGAGCACGACGTCCACGCCGAGCTTCTCGAGCAGCTCGCCGAAGGCGGCCACGAGCCTGCCGGTGCCGCCCATCGCGTACCAGACGCCCCACTCGCGCTCCAAGTAGTGGATCATCGCGTAGATGCTGCTCGCGTCGAACGGGTTGCCGCCGATGAGCAGCGGGTGGAAGCTGAAGCACTGCCGCAAGAACTCGTCGGACACGTACTTCGAGACGTACTTGTAGACGCTCTGGTCGGAACGCAGCCGGATCAGGTCGGGGGCGGCCTTGAGCATGTCGAGGACCGTGAGGAACGGCACGTCCGCGAGCTCGGTGAAGCCTTTGTCGAAGATCGCCTTGGTGCTGTGCACGAAGTTGAGGTAGCCGCGCTTGTCGGCCGGGTTGATGCGGTCGATCTCCTGCAGCGTGAACATCTCGTCGTCGTTGTAGTCGAAGCGGCGCCCCTGGTGGTCGAAGATCCGGTAGAAGGGGTCGCACTTCACGAACTCGACGTGGTCCTCACGCTTCATGCCGGCCTTGGCCCAGATGTCGTCGAACAGCCAGGGGGCCGTGATGATGGTCGGGCCACCGTCGAACTTGAAGCCGTCTTGCTCGAAGACGTAGGCGCGGCCGCCGAGCTTGTCGAGCGCCTCGACGAGCGTGACGTGGTGCCCTCCGGCGGCGAGGCGGGCGGCTGCGGCGAGGCCACCGAAGCCCGAGCCGATGACGACGATGCGGCGTTTCATGCGCGCAGCCTACCCGTTCGTGACGACGCGCACATGGAAGGACGCCTACAGTGCTGGGCGGGCGCGCGCGGGCGCCAGCGCGAGGGCGAGCCGCACCACGTCGCGCGCGAAGCGAGCGGTCGCGACGGTGGCCGGGTGGTCGATGCGAGCGCGCGTGTCGGGGTGTTCCACCGTGAGCACCACGAGGGCCGCCAGGCGTGTTCCGTCCTCGCGCCAGACCAGGCCGGCGTCGTGCCGGGCTCGTGCCAGCCAGCCCCCCTTGTTGCCGACGACCAGGCCGTCGTCCGCGCCGGCCTCGCCCGTGAGGAGGCGGGGGATCGCCTCGCGGTGGCGCTGCTTGCGCAGCCGTGACCTGGCCCACTCGGTCGCCTCCGCACCGAGCAGGGAGCCGTCGTCGAGCGCGACGAGCAGTCGAAGCACGTCGGCCGCCGTGGTCGCGGCGCCGTGTCCGGCGCGCTGCCGCGGGGTCTGCCGGGCCGCGTCCACCTGCAGCGGCCCCTCGATGCGGCTGCTCGGCATCCCCAGGTCGGGCAGGGCGCCGTTCACGGCGAGCACACCCAGGTGCTCCAGCACGAGGTTCGTCGCGAGGTTGTCCGACACGACGATCATCAGCGTCAGCAGGTCGCGCCAGGTCGGCGCGAGTCCGAGGTCGAGATCCTGCAGCACGCCGCTGCCGCTGGCAGCGTGACGCGGCTCGAGCGCCACGCGCTCGTCGAGATCGAGTTCGCCGCGCTCGGCGGCGCGCAGCGCCAGCACGAGCAGCGGCAGCTTGATCACGCTCGCGGCGGGGAAGAGCGCGTCCTCGGCGACGCCGTAGCGGTCGCCGCCGATCTCGAGCGCGATCGCGTGGCGGCCGCTCAAGCGCCCGAAGCGCTGCTTGACGCGGGTCTCGAGGGCGCGTTGAACGCGCGTCACGCCGGCGTGCGCTCCGCTTCGGCGTCGACCTCGTCGGCCCAGAGGGCGTCGAGCGGCTGCCGTCGGCGCGCCAGGTGGGCGCCGCCGTCCGCGTCGATCACGACCTCCGCGGCGTGCGTATGCGAGGCGTAGTGCGAGCCCATGCCCAGCCCGTAGGCGCCGGCCAGCCCGACCGCAAGCAGATCGCCCGATGCGAGCGCGGGCAGGCGCACGTCGCGCCCGAGCCGGTCGGCGTTCTCGCACAGCGGTCCGTCCACGTCGGTCGGCACGTCGAGTGCCTCGAGGGCCTCGTCGTCCTCGACCACGCTGCCGGCGACGGTGACGGGGTGGATCGGATGGTCGGCGCCGTACAGCGCGGGGCGCACCAGGTCGGCCATGCCCGCGTCGGCGATCAGGTGTCGCCGTGGCCCCTCCTTGACGTGCAGCACGCGCGTCAGGAGCGTACCCGCAGCCGCGACGAGCGCGCGGCCCGGCTCGAGCCAGAGGCGCAATCCTCGCGGTCGCACCCACGCGTCGGTCAGCGCCCCCAGGCGCTCCAGCGGGTAGCCGGGGAGCGCGAAGCCGCCGCCGAGGTCGAGCTCTCTCGCCTGGGGCAGGGCGTCGTACAGCGGTGCCAGCGCCGCCAGCACGCCTTCGTGCACGCTCGGGTCGGTGAGCTGCGAGCCGGCGTGCACGTGGAACCCGGCGAGCGCTCCGCTCGACGCGACCTCCCGGGCCAGCGCCAACGCCTCGTCGGGGGCGAGGCCGAACTTGGAGTCCGCCTTGCCGACGGCCATGTGCTCGTGCGTGCGTGGGTCGAGGCCGGGGTTCACCCTGACGAACGCGAGCGTGCCCTGGGGCCAACCGTCCGGCTCGTCACACCAGTCGCGCCACTGCGAGCGCGAGTCGAGGCTGACCCGCGCCACGCGTGCCTCGCGCGCGAGCGCGCGCAACGCCGCGTCCTGTGCCGGGCCGCCGACCACGATCCGAGCCGGATCGATCCGAGCGCGGAGCGAGCGGGCGAGCTCGCCGACCGTGATCGCCTCGGCCCCGACTCCGGCGAGCCCCAGGTGCCGCAGCACGGCGCCGCTGGCGTTGGCCTTCACGGCGAAGGCCAACGTCGCGTCGGGGATCGCCGCTCGCACCGTGGCGAGCGCCGTATCGACGACGCGCAGGTCGTACACCCACAGCGGGGTGCCGTAGGTATCGGCGAGGGCGGCGAGGTGTGCGGTGGTTGGGGCGGTGCGGGACGGCATGGGGCGGATGGTAGCACCGGGCCGCTCCGCGCAGGCAGTCCGGTGTGCGCAGGTGGCGGCGCGCGGCACGTACACTGACGATCATGATGAACCGGCAGCTACGCCGCGCCCAGCAGAAGCAAGACGAGAAGTTCGACAAGGAGCGGCAGAAGAAGAAGGACAAGCGTCAGGCGAAGGTCTCCGCGCTCAAGGATCGGCGTTCGCGGCGGCGCGCCGAGTCGCTGGCCCGCGCCGAGGCGCGCAAGCGCGGCGAGACGCCCGCGGAGGCCCCGAAGCAAGACGGCAGCCCGGCGGCCAAGCGCAAGCGCCCCGGCCGCTTCAGCGCCGCGCTCATGATGGCCACGGTGTTCTTCATCGTGTTGCAGAGCGCGGTGCCGCCCGAGAACCCGGGTGAGATCGACGTGCTGCGCAGCGTCACGTCGGCAGGCTTCTACCTGCTGTTCGCGTACTTCTCCACCCTGTGGCTCATGCGCCGCGACACGCCCAGGCCGATCATGATGACGCTGATCTCGGGCGGCATGCTCACCCTCGGGGTCGAGGTCGCCAAGTACTTCCAGCCCGACACGACGACCGACCTGTTGATGCTCGCGCTGGCCGTGCCGTTCCTCGTGGCAGGCGCCTTCCTCGGACGGCTCGTGTACGTGAACAGCCCGACGTGAGCGCGGCCTCGGCCGAGCCCCGGCCGGCGCCGCAGTCGCCGGTGGGCGCCGGGCGCGGCGCCGTCGGCCTGATCGGCGCGATGCCGGAGGAGCTCGAGCGCCTGCTCGCGCTCGCGCACGACGTGACGCGCTCGCGCCAGGGTCCGTTCGAGCTGGTTCACGGCGTCCTCGAGGGCGTGCGCGTCGTCATGGCCACCTGCGGCATCGGCAAGGTGAACGCGGCCGCGCTGGCGCAGGCGCTGGCCGCCGCCGGCGTGGCGCGCGTGATCGTGACCGGTGTCGCCGGGGGCGTCGACCCCGCGCTTCGGGTCGGCGACCTCGTCGTCAGTGTCGACGCCGTGCAGCACGACGTCGACGTCACCGGTCTCGGCTACGAGCTGGGTGAAGTGCCGGGTGAGCCGCGCGTCTGGCAGGCCGATGCGGCGCTGCGCGACGCGGCCCTGGCGGCCGCTCGGGACGTCGCCGAGCGCGACGGCGTGCGGGCGATCACGGGGCGCGTGGCGTCCGGCGACGTGTTCGTCGCGGACCCCGCACGGGTGGCGGCCCTGCGCGCTGGGTTCGGGGCGAGCTGCGCCGAGATGGAGGGCGCCGCCGTCGCGCAGGTGTGCGCCCGCTGGGGCTTGCCGTGGGTGGTGGTGCGGAGCGTGTCCGACACCGCCGACCACGACGCCGAGGTCGACTTCCGCGCCTTCACCGTCGTGGCGGCGGAGCGGGCGGTCGCCGTGGTGCTCGGGACGCTGCGGCGACTGGCCTGACGTCGATGCCGAGCAGGTAGATCAGCGCTGCCGCGTCCCAGGCCTGCGGTCGGCAGGCCACGGGGTACGGAACGGGCGGCCGGTCGTCGCGCTCGTAGCCGGCGACGAGCTCGGGCAGTCGTAGGTCGGATTGCTCGGCCGCGAGCGCGTAGGTGGCCTCGACGATCGTGCGCGCCTCGTCCAGGTAGCCGTATGCGGCCAGGCCCGCGGCGAACAGCGCGGTGTCGTGCGGCCAGACCGAGCCGTTGTGGTAACTGACCGGGTTGTAGCGGACCTCGTTCGCCCCGAGGGTGCGAACGCCCCAGCCTGACCAGGTTTCGGGCCCGAGCAGGGAGCGCACCAGGCGCTCTGCCTGGCGTTCGGGCACGATGCCGCTCCACAGCAGGTGACCGGCGTCGGAGTTGTGGACGCGCAGGGGCCGCTTCGCCCCGTCGAGCGCCATCGCGTAGGTGCCGAGGTCGTCGAGCCAGAAGGCCTCGTGGAAGCGTGTGCTGAGCGTGTCGGCGCGGGCCTGCCAGGCGTCGGCCTGCTCGTCCTCGCCGAGGTCGCGGTACCAGCCCGCCGCGGCGCGATACGCCGCGAAGGCGTACCCCTGGACCTCCGACACGGCGATGGCGCCCTCGGCCAGGCTGCCGTCGGCGTGGCTCATCGAGTCGCCGGAGTCCTTCCACGACTGCACCGTCAGCCCCTCGCCGGGCGCCGCCGGAGCGAACTCGAGGAACCCGTCGCCATCGGTGTCGCCGTCGTTCGTCATCCACGCCAGCGCGGCCTCCCACGCGGGCCTGAGCGCGCGCACCAGCGCGTCGTCGCCGACCGCCTGGCGATGGGCCTCGAGCAGCGTCACGAACAGCGGCGTGGCGTCGACCGTGCCGTAGTAGCGGGTGTGGGGCACCCGGCCCACGCGCGAGAGCTCGCCGTAGCGCACTTCGTGCAGGATCTTGCCAGGCGCCTCGGCGCGGAAGGTGTCGTGCTCGCGGCCCTGCCGGGCCGCGAGGAAGCGCAGCGTGCCCTCGGCCACGTCGGGGCGGTGCGGCAGCAGCATGTGCGCTGCGATGAGCGCGTCCCTGCCGAACGCCGCGACGAACCATGGGATGCCCGCCGCGAGCACCGGCCCCTCGGGGGTGAAGAGGAGGAGGCCACGGAGGTCGTCGATCGCCCGCGCCAGCACGCGCGGATCTGGTGCCTCGGGGAGCGGCTGGAAGCTCGCACGCCACGCGTCGTACGCGATCGGGGCGTGCGGCGCGAGGTCGAGGGGGTTGTCGACGTCGAGCGTCACGCTCAGGCGGACGCTCTCGCCCGGCGCGAGCGACAGCTCCCAATCGGCACCGTCGGGTCGTGCGGCCGCGAGCTCGTCGAAGCGCAGCGTCACGCTTTGGTGGACGCCGTCGCCGGCGGTGTGGGCGAGCTGCAGCGTGGTGCCGGACGCGTCGGCGTCGGGCGCGGAGCGCTCGATGCGATGCCAGCCACGCGCCTCGAACAGGTCGGCGAAGTCGCCCGCAACGTCGAGCTCGAGGCTGAGGGATCGGCGCTCCATGGACGTGTTGGCCACGTCCAGCTCGTCGCGCATGCCGGTGGCGGTGACGAACGTGCGGCGCCGCACGGCGAGCAGCTGCGATGGCCCGGCGATCAGGGCGTAGTGGCCGTCGAACCGGTCGGGTCGCTGGCTCAGCGCCACCAGCGTCTGGAAGTCACCGGCGTCGGCCGGGAGCCAGCGCCACGCGTAGCGCGAGAGGAACCGCGTATCGCGGTTGTAGAGCCCGTGCTCGGCGTTGCGGGCGTGGCCGTCGGCATCGGCGACGAAGAAGGTGTAGTGCTCCTTGAGCACGACGTTGCGGCGGAAGTCCATGGCTGCTCCAGGTGGTGGTGCGCCTCTGCGACGACACCGCTCGTGCGCGCGCGGCGTCGGGCCGGCGTCGGCGTGTCGAATCTACCAGGCCTGCGGCGTCACTCCTTCCCGCCGCCGAACGACACCCCCTCCATGAAGTAGCGCTGGAACACCACGAACAGGATGATCACGGGGATGGCGCTCATCACGGCGCCGGCCAGGATCAGGCCCCAATCGCCCACGGCGCCGTACGTGTTGCGGAACGACAGCAGGCCGATCGGCAGCGTCTTCACGTTCTCGGGGCTGGTGAGCACGATGAAGGGCCAGAAGAAGTCGTTCCAGGCGCCCTGGAAGGTCAGGATCGTGAGCGCCCCGAGCGCGGGCCGCGCCATGGGGAGCACGACGTTCCAGTACCGGCGCCAGTGGCTGGCGCCGTCGATCATCGCCGCCTCCTCCACCTCGCGCGGGATCGACTCGAAGAACTGCTTCATGATGAACACGGCTCCGGCGTTCAGGGCCGTCACGAACACGAGGCCGGTGAGGCTGTTGAGCATGCCGCCGGGGTAGCCCCAGAGGCTCGAGAGCGTGAAGCCGCCGATCGTCACGATGCCGTCGCGCAGCACCAGGTAGTTCGAGATGAAGAGCACCTGCAACGGCACCATCTGCGAGAACAGCACCAGCATGAAGATCAGCTCGCGCCCGCGGAAGCGCAGCCGTGCG
>PWQI01000130.1 GCA_003556805.1 Trueperaceae bacterium
GGCGGCTCGATCTCGAGGAGCGAGCCCGCCTGGATCGCCGCGAAGGGGGCGTGCGCCGGATCGGGAGGCGGCGCGTTGCTCGCGTCCGCGGGGTCGATGACGCGGCCGAGGCGCCGATCGCGGAGCAGCGCGTCGACGTCGCGATGGCGCGTGACGATCACCGCGCTCCAGCCCTCGAACCACGCGATCGGCGCCTCGTCGCGCAGCCTGGCGTACATCGGGTACGGATCGACCAGGAACGCTGGGTCGGTCGGCTGGAACAGCTCACCGGTGGTGGGCTCGCGCATGTCGCATGCTACGCGCTCGCGGGCCCCTGCCCACGGATCGGTCGAAGAACTGCACCGCCTCAGCCTGCGAGGAACGCCTCAACGGGCACGGCAGCGTCCGCGAGATCGCTCACCACCGTCGTTCCTACCGGTACGTCGGACGGTCGGTCGACGCGGTCGCCGGCGATCCAACAGGTCGCCAGCCCGAAGCGGTGCGCTCCCCGTACGTCCGCCTCGAGGTCGTCGCCGACCATCAGCACGTCCTCGGGACGCGCGCGCAACGCGGTCACCGCGCGCCAGAACACGCGCGGATGCGGGTTGCGCACCGCCACGTCGCGCGCTCCGGAGACGATCGTCGCCCGCACGTACGGCGCCAGCCCACTGGCTCGCAGCGCCTCCATCTGCATGTCGACGGGGCCGTTCGTGATGATCGCGATCGGCGCGGCGGCGGTCGCGAGGCGCTCGAGGAGCGCCGCCGCGGCCGGGTGAGCGCGCACACCGCGGCCGTAGTCGAGGCACGCCTCACGGGCGAGATCGGCGAGGGCCGTGGGCTCGCGGAGCCCGCAGTCAGCCAGGGCGTCGCGGCACGCGCTCTCGAGCGTGACGGCCGCGTCGCTGCTGGTGGCCCGCTCGAGCGCCGACGTGAAGCGGACCCGAGCCTCGGCCTCGACGCCGAGCGCCGTCGCGGTGGTGGACACCCAACCGGGCCAGTCGCCGTGAGGCACCAGCAGCGTTCCGTCCAGGTCGAAACACACGCCTCGTCGCATGGCGGTCAGGGTACGCCATGCGGTCCTCGCTGGGCAGCGCGCCGCTCCCGGGGCGCCCTGCGCCGACGCCGGCCACCGTTCGAGCGGCGGTATGCTGTCGCCTCGTGAGCAGACCCGCCCCCGCCCCGCCGCACCTCGCGACCGCTGACGACCCGTTGCTGGCGCCCCTCAACGACGCGCAGCGTGCAGCCGTGCGACACCTGAGCGGCCCGGCGCTCGTCGTGGCGGGCGCCGGCTCGGGCAAGACACGCACGGTGGTGCACCGGATCGCCTACTTGTTGCGCACGCACGAGGTGCTGCCGCAGCAGGTGCTCGCCGTCACCTTCACGAACAAGGCCGCGAGCGAGCTGAAGGAGCGGGTGCTCGAACTGATCGGCCCCCCGGCCCGCGAACTGTGGGTGGCCACGTTCCACGGGGCGTGCCTGCGCGTGCTGCGCACCTTCGGTGAGCGCGTCGGCCTGGTGCCCGGCTTCGCGATCTACGACGACGGCGACCAGCTCGACCTGCTCAAGGAGTTGCTGCGCACGGTGCGCGGGCTCGAGGAGGCGAACCCGCGGGCGCTGCGCGGCGCGATCGACCGCGCCAAGTCGAACCTGTGGACACCCGAGCGCTTCGAGCACGAGGCGACGGCGTTGTACGGACGCGACGTCGGCGGGCTGCCGATCGAGCTCGTCGCCGAGGTCTTCGGGCGCTACGAGGCGCGCTTGCGTCAGTCGAACGCGGTCGACTTCAACGACATCCTGGGGCGGACCGTCCAGCTCTTCGGCGAGGCGCCCGACGTCTTGGACCTGGTGCAGCAGCGCGCGGTCTTCATCCACGTCGACGAGTACCAGGACACCAACCCCGCCCAGTACGAGTTGACGCGGCTCCTGGCCGAGAAGTACCGCAACCTCATGGCCGTGGGCGACCCCGACCAGGGCATCTACAGCTTCCGCAGCGCCGACATCCGCAACATCCTCGACTTCCAGCGCGATTACGACGATGCGAACGTCTACCGCCTCGAGTTGAACTACCGCAGCGCCGGGAGTGTCCTGCGGATCGCCAACGCGCTGATCAGCCACAACGTCGGCCGGCTCGAGAAGGACCTGCGGGCCACCCGCGGCGAGGGTGATCCCGTGCGCCTGTACCGCGCCAACGACCACCGTGCGGAGGCCGACTTCGTGGCGCGCACCGTGGAGCGCGTGCACGGAGCAGGGCTGCGGCTCTCGGACTGCGCGGTGCTCTACCGCACGAACGCGCAGTCGCGCGTCCTCGAGGAGTCGCTACGGCGCGCCGGCCTGCCCGCCGTGATCGTCGGCGGCGTCGGCTTCTACGAACGCCGCGAGGTCAAGGACGCACTGGCGTACGCGCGGGCTGCCTTGAACGCCGCCGACGACGTCGCCTGGCGTCGCGTCCTGAACCGACCCAAACGCGGCATCGGGCAGACCAGCGAACAAGGGCTCACGGCCTACGCCCAACGCCACGGCCTGCGCTTCGCCGACGCCCTGCGAGCGGCGCCGGAGGCGCTCAAGGGCACCCCCGCCGTGGGGCGCATCGCCGACTTCGTCGCGCTGATGGACGACCTCGCCGAGGCCGCCGACACGCTCGCCGCCAGCCAGTTCCTCAAGGCCGTGCTCGACCAGAGCGGCTACCTCCAGGCGCTCAAGGACGAGGGCGGCCACGAGTCGCTGGCGCGCCTGGAGAACCTCGACGAACTCGTGAGCGCCGTGTCGGAGTGGGAGGCGGAGGCCGGTGGGTCGATCGCCGATTTCCTCGACGAGGCCGCGCTGATGACGAGCGTCGACGACCGCGCGATCGAGGCCGTGAACGACGAGGTCCCCGACGACGCCGTGACGCTGATGACCCTCCACAACGCCAAGGGCCTGGAGTTCCCCGTCGTGTTCCTGGTCGGGCTCGAGGAGCAGTTGCTGCCGCACCGGTCGTCCACCGGCAGCCTGCAGGACATCGAAGAGGAGCGCCGGCTCTTGTACGTGGGCATCACCCGCGCTCAGGAGCAGCTCTACTTGGTGCACTGCGCCTCGCGCATGACGTTCGGCCGCACCGAGTTCGCGCGCCCCAGCCGCTTCCTCGAGGACATCCCGAAAGGGACGCTCGTGGAGATCGACGTGCTCGGCCAGGTGCTGGACGGCCCGGCTTCGGGGCGACCGGCGGCCGCTCGCAGCACCTGGGTGGCGCCGAGCGCGCCGACGCCGGCGATCGGCGGTGGGGCCGCCCTCACGTACCGTGGCGGCGAACGCGTGAAGCACCCCAAGTACGGTGCCGGCACCGTGGTCGGGGTCAGCGGCGAGGGCGCCCGCGCGGAAGTCACGGTGGTGTTCCAGGAGGCCGGGGCGAAGCGCCTGCTGGTGAAGTTCGCGAACCTCGAACGCGCGTGAGGCGCGCCCATCCGGCGCCTCGCGCGGGACTCGATGAGCGCCTCGCGACGGCGGCGCGGCGCGGGGCGCGGCGCCGGCCCTGTGGTATCGTTCCACCCACGCCGACCGCTCTGGAGCGCGCCCATTCGGGCGCGTCGCTCGGTCGGCCGCGCTTCGGGAGGGCTCCGCTTCTGTGAACGCCAAAGCGATCGTCGTGACCTCGGGCAAGGGTGGTGTCGGCAAGACGACGACAACCGCCAACGTTGGAGCCGCACTCGCCAAGCTCGGCGAGAAGGTGTGCGTCATCGACACCGACGTCGGCCTGCGCAACCTCGACGTGGTGATGGGCCTCGAAGGGCGCGTCGTCTTCGACCTCATCGACGTGTTCGAGGGGCGCTGCAAGCTGCGTCAGGCCATCATCCGAGACAAGCGCGTGGAGACGCTCTACCTCCTCGCCGCCTCCCAGACGAAGGACAAGAGCTCGCTCTCCGAGCACCGCATGCAGGAGACGGTGCGGCAGCTCCTCGAGGACGAGGGGTTCGACCGCGTGGTGATCGACAGCCCCGCGGGCATCGAGTCGGGCTTCCAGACCGCCGCCTCGGCCGCGACCGGCGCGCTCGTGGTCGTCAACCCCGAGGTCAGCTCGGTGCGCGACGCCGACAGGATCATCGGGCTGCTCGAATCGCGCGAGATCACCGAGGTCCGGTTGATCGTGAACCGGCTGCGGCCCGCCATGGTCAAGCGCGGCGACATGCTCGAGGTCGACGACGTGCTCGAGATCCTAGGCGTGAAGCTCATCGGCATCGTCCCCGAGGACGAGCAGATCTTGGTGTCGACGAACATCGGCACCCCCGCCAGCTTGGAAGAGGGTGGCGCCAAGACGTCCGCGTCGCAGGCGTTCCGCAACATCGCCCGCCGCATCCGGGGTGACGAGGTTCCGTACCTCCAGTTCGACGAACGGCGCGGCTTCATGGCGGGTCTCAGGAAGCTGTTCGGGGGCGCGTGATGTTCGGATGGTTCAAGCGTCGCAAGAGCCGTGACGCGCTCAAAGAGCGCCTCAAGCTGGTGCTCTCGTACGATCGCGCCAAGCTCACGCCGGGGAAGATGGAGGAGCTCAAGGGCGAGCTCCTGGCGGTCATCGCCAAGTACTTCCCCTCCGAGGCCGCCGATTACGACGTCCGCTTCGAGCAGCAAGGGGACCGCATGGTCCTCGTCGCGAACCTGCCGATCAAGGGCGAGGATCGCTGACGCCCGCGCCGCTCGCGTGCCTCGGCGCGCGGCGCGGCACGACAGCTCGGCGGCACGTGCCGTCTGCCTCCCGATCGTGCGACGACGCATGCTATCTTCCCCTTCATGAGCACCAGCACCGTCCTCGTTGCCGATGCGGACCCGCTGCAGCGTCAGCTCCTCGACATGCTGCTCAGCGTGGAGTCGCTCGACGTGACGATGGTCGCCAGTGGCGAAGAAGCGCTCGCGCACCTGCGCTCCCACACGCCCGACGTCGTCCTGATGGCGATGGACCTCCCCGACGTGGGTGGCAGCGTCATCTGCCGGAAGGTCAAGAGCGTCAAGCGCCTGATGCACGTACCGGTGGTCTTGGTGGCGCCCGAACCGTCGGCCGGCGCGACGCTCGGCGACTCGATCAAGCGTGAGGCGCGCGATGTCGGTGCCGACCTGCTGCTGCAGAAGCCCCTAGGCGACAAGAACCTGCGCGAGCGCGTGCAGCGACTGCTCGCGGCTCCGCCGGTACACGGCCGTGACGGCGCGATCTTCAACTCGGCTGTGCTCGAGTCGTCGAGCGACCTCGACGAGTTCGGTTCGCTCGCCAACGCCGCGACGGGGGCCGCCACCGAACTCGGTGGGTTGCGCGCGGAAGTGGCGCGCTTGCGCCACGAGAACGAGTCCCTGAAGGCGCGCCTGGTCAAGCTCAAGGAGCGCGCGAAGGCGTTGCAGGAGGAGCTCGAGGAGGCGAAGAAGCCGCGCGGCCTGTTCGGACGCAGGGGCGGCTGAGGCCGCGGCGACACCGCGCCGTGCCGGGCGCCGATCAGTCGTTCGCGCTGGCTCCAGCTGGCAAGTGCGCGTCGGCCCAACGGTGGATGGCCGCGATCACGTCCTCGAGGCGCTCACCCGCTGGCGTCAGGCGGTAACAGGCGCGGCAGTTGCCGTCGCTCAGCTCCTTGACGATGATGCCGAGCCGTTCCAGGCGGCCGAGCCGCTGGGTCAGCGTGGTCGGGTTACAACCGCCCACTTCGCGCCCGATGGCATTGAACCCCTTCGGCCCCTCCAGCAGCGCGTGCACGATGCGGAGGACCCACTTCTCCTGCAGGACGGCGATTCCCTCGCAGGCCGGGCAGCGCCCGACGGGCGCTGCGGCGGCGCGTCGGTCCGGGATCCGACGTCGATCGGTGCGCTGCCGCACGGCAGACGGCACACCGTGTTCGCCGCGGGCGGTCACGTGCGTCGAGGTCGGCTCATCTGCGCTCACACCCCAACGCTAGCACGCTGTCGCGACGGCCGCCGTCGTACACCGAGCGCCACGGGCGCGTCTGACACGCACACCGGCCGACGTGCGGACGCGCTCTCGTTGGTACGGTTTTCCCTCAGGAGCCCCTCGGCGCTCTTGGTACCATGAAGGTTCAGACGGGCCGCACCTGGACTCGGACCTGCGAGGGGAGCGAGGATGCACATCTACAAGCTGATCGGCCGCGACATCGAGGTCACGGACGCCATGCGTACGTACGCGGAGGACAAGCTCGGCAAGCTCGACCGGTTCTCGGACCAAATCGTCGACGCTCGCGTGGTGATGTCGTACGACGATCGCATCGGCGGTTCGCCAGCGAAGGTCGAGGTCCAGTTGAACGTGCCCAACGGCGTCGTCCGCGCCGAGGAGCGCGGCGCGGACACCTACGCGGCCGTCGACCTGGTGGTCGACAAGCTCGAGCGGCAGCTCAAGAAGTTCAAGGGCCGCCTGCTCGCCAAGCGTGGCGAGGAGAAGCCTGCGCCCGAGCCGGTCGACGAAGACGAACGCGAGCCCGAGATCGTCCGTACCAAGCGCTACGTCTTGCGTCCGATGTCGCCCGACGACGCCGCCATGCAGATGGAGGCGCTGGGGCATGACTTCTTCGTGTTCAAGAACGTCGACACGGATCTCGTCAGCGTGATCTACCTGCGTCACGACGGCGACTACGGCATGATCGAACCCGCCAACGCCTGAGGCGTTCGTCAGACGTCCCGCAGCGGTACCTGGTCCGTCTCGATGATGACCTTCACGAGCGTGCGCGGCGCGATGATGCCGCGCACGCTCGCGTTGGCGTACACGACGCTCCCGGCACCGATGAGGGTACCGGGGGCGAGCACGGCGTTGCAGCCGATCGACACGTCGTCACCGAGCATGGCCCCGAGCTTGCGTAGCCCGGTCTGCGTCTCCCCCACGCGCACGCCGCGACCGATGGCCTTGAGGTTGGCGCACTTGACGCCCGCCCCTAGGTTGACGCGGCGTGCGAGGAGGCTGTCGCCCACGTAGTTGAAGTGCGGTGCTTTGGCCCC
>PWQI01000341.1 GCA_003556805.1 Trueperaceae bacterium
CAGCGCGAAGACCCAACCGAACACGGTGGGAGAGCGGTCGTCGAGATCGAGCCCGGCCGGTAGCGCTTGATGTGTCGCCTGATCCATCGTCGCGTCCTCACATGGCCCTCGTCGGCGCGGGCCGACGCTGGGAGAAGTGGCTCAGTGTAGCAAGCAGGCTCGGGAGCGAGCGCGGACGTGCGGCCGGGGCCGCTGCCTGCTAGGCTCGTGACGAGGACCGCGTGCACCGCTTCCCGACCACGAAGCTGCGAGCGCCGCGCAGCGCCGCCGACGCGATCGCGAGACCACGTCTCGAGGCGCTGCTCGACGATGCCCGCAGGCGGCTGCGCGCCACGCTCCTGATGGCCCCTGCCGGCTACGGCAAGACCACCCTCGTCGCCGCCTGGACGCAACGCCAGACCCCGACCCCGGCTTGGTTCACGGTCGACCCGGGCGATGACCCCGGAGACGGCGACGTGGCCGCTGCCGAGGCCCGCACGACGGGCTGGTTGCGCGCTGCGCTCGACGCCGTGTGGACGGTGCACGACCTGGCCGTCGACGACGATGCGGTCGATCCCAGCGCACTGGCTGCCGCCGTCGAGCGCACCGCGTGGCGCGGTGTCGTCGTGATCGACGACGTCCACCACCTCGGTAGGGCAGCGGGAGCCGCCCTGGCGACGTGGGTCGAGCGCGCCCCAGAAGGTGTCCACACGGTGCTGCTGGCGCGCCAGGCCCCGTCCGTACCGGTCGCCCGCTGGCTAGCGCGCGGCGAGCTCGACATCTTCGGTGTCGAGGCCCTGCGGCTCGACGTCGCCGAGGGCCGGAACCTGGCCGGTCGCCTCCTCCCGGCGCTCTCCGTCGATCACGCCGACGCCCTCGTGGCGCGTGTCGAGGGCTGGCCAGCGGGGGTGCAACTCGCCGCCCGCACGCTCCGGGGCAAGGCGAACCCCCCGACGTGATCGAGCGCTTCACCGGCACCGATCGCTACGTCCTGTCGTTCCTGACCGAGGAGGTGCTGCTGCGCCTGCCCGACGACCTGCACGAGGCGGCCGTCCTGCTGGCCGGTCCGCCTCGGCTCTGCGCCGCTCTGGTCGAGGCCGTGACGCTGCGCGACGACGGGGCGGCGCTGCTGGCTCGGCTCGAGGCGGGTGAGGCGTTCCTGGAGCGGCTCGACGCCGCAGACGAGGACGGCCCGTGGTTCCGCTTCCCCGATTTCTTCCGCGATCTCCTCGCGCACCGCCTAGCGCTCACGAACCCGGACCTTCCACCCCTGCTCGCGGAGCGCGCGGCGTCGTGGTGGGCGACACGCACCGAACGCTCCGGCCACGACTCGGTGGAACGTGCCCCGGCGGCCAGCGCCGACGCGGACCCGGACGCGCTCACGGAGCGCGAGCGGCAGGTCGTCGTGCTCCTCGCAGCCGGTGCTGCCACCAAAGCCATCGCCCGTGAGCTCGGCCTGTCACCCAACACCGTCAAGACGCACACGCGACACGTGTTCGAGAAGCTCGGCGCGCGCAACCGCACCGAGGCGGCGGCGGCCGCGCGCCGGCGCGGCCTGATCTGACGCGGAGGCCGCCGCGCCGCCGGTGGGCGACCCTGCGTCACCCCGACCTCGCCCGCACGCTCACCCGAACGCGCCAGCCGCATCACGCATACGGGTGACGCGCGCTCACCCATGGCGGCTCTAGCCTGTCCACATCGGCGCCGCCCACCTAGGCGAGCGCCCGTGAGGAGCGAGGCGCATGGCACACCCACACGAGCACGGCACACCACCACGATCCAGCGACCACGTCGAGGAGTTCCGCGTGAGCGGTGAAGCGGTCCTGACGAAGGTGAAGGAGTTGGTGCGCGAGGGCAACGTACGGCGCATCACCATCAAGAACGAGGAGGGGCGCACCCTCATCGAGATCCCCTTGACGATCGGCGTGATCGGCACCGTCTTGCTCCCGGTGTGGGCGGCGATCGGTGCGATCGCCGCCCTCGCGGCGAACCTGACGCTCGCCGTCGAGCGCCGCCCCTCGGACGCGGCGCCCAGCGACGACCCCACCACCCCCGACGGCGACGCTGCCACGGTCGCCGAGCCCGACACGACGGAGGCGACCCGATGAGCGACCACGACACGATCCGGATCGAGACCCGCCGCGCCCCCCAGGCGGGCCCGCGCGACGACGGCGCGGCCACGCGCGGCGAGCGCCGCGGCGAGCGCTTCCTCGACGACCTCCAGCGCCTCCTGCGCGCCGGCTGGGACGCTGCCGCCCGGCTGGTCCGGCAAGGCAACCGGCGGCGGGTCACGCTGCGCAGCCGCGAGGGCGAGGTCTGGGTTCGCATGCCGCTCACGCTCACGCTGCTCCTCGTCGTGCTGCTCACACCCGCCTGGCCGCTGTTGCTGGTCCTCGTCGCCGTCGGCTTCGCGGTCGGCGCGCAGCTCAGCGTCGAACGGCTCGCAGAGACGCCCGGAGGGGCGGAGCCTCGGACCTCGGACGGCGCCGCCTGAA
Organism: Trueperaceae bacterium; assembly: GCA_003556805.1. Taxonomy (GTDB): domain Bacteria; phylum Deinococcota; class Deinococci; order Deinococcales; family Trueperaceae; genus CSSed10-48. Next base: position 2,475 of record PWQI01000341.1, read on the forward strand.
CACCTGCGCGCGAACGCCATCGCGGCCTGCCGGAGGTACCCGGCCGGCCGCGACCGTGTCCACGCTTCCAGCGCATCGGCAACCCCTTGGTACACTCGTGTGCTTGAGACGATGCGACGGCCCTCCGGCGGCCGCATCGCCAGCGGCCGGTCGCGACCGAACGCCCACCTGGACGATGCAGCGGGTCGGCGACCACCGGACCAGGAGGCGCCATGCAGGACCTCGTCATCCGCGGAGCGCGCGAGCACAACCTGAAGAACGTCGATCTCACGCTCCCACGCAACGCCTTCGTGGTCTTCACGGGCGTCTCTGGGTCCGGTAAGTCGACACTGGCGTTCGACACCATCTACGCCGAGGGGCAACGGCGCTACGTCGAGAGCCTCTCCGCCTACGCGCGCCAGTTCCTCGGCATCATGGACAAGCCCGACGTCGACGGGATCGACGGACTCTCCCCCGCGATATCGATCGATCAGAAGACGACCAGCCACAACCCGCGCTCGACCGTCGGGACCGTCACCGAGATCCACGACTACCTGCGGCTGTTGTTCGCCCGCGCGGGCGTGCCGCACTGTCCCGAGTGCGGCCGGACCATCGAGCGCCAGAGCGCCTCGGAGATCGTTGGCCACCTGATCCAGCGCTTCGCGGGTGCCCGAGCGATGCTGTTGGCTCCCGTGGTCCGGGGTCGGAAGGGCGAGTACCGCAAGCTCTTCCAGGAGCTCAAGAAGGAGGGCTACGCGCGGGTCCGCGTCGACGGCACGGTGCAGACGCTCGATGAAGCGATGGCCGCGAACCTCGAGCGCTACGAACGGCACGACATCGAGGTCGTCGTCGACCGCGTGAAGATCGCCGAGGAGGACCGCTCGCGCTTGGCCGAGTCGGCGGAACTGGCGCTGGCGAAGGGCGACGGGCTCATGCGGGTGTGGCTCCCGGACGACGGCGTCGACGAGCTGTACTCCGAGAAGTTCGCGTGCCCCGAACACGGCACGTTCCTGGAGGAGCTCGAGCCACGCGTGTTCAGCTTCAACAGCCCCTACGGCGCCTGCATGGCCTGCTCGGGCTTGGGGTTCTTGCAGCAGTTCGACCCCGAGTTGATCGTGCCCGACCCGGGCCGCTCGATCGCCGAGGGCGCCATCGCCCCGTGGTCGGGGGGGCGCGCCGATGGCCACAAGGTCTTCTACTGGGATCGTCTGCGCGCCATCGCCGAGCACTTCGACGTCGACCTCGCGAGCCCCTGGAAGAGCCTGCCGGAGCGCTTCCGGCACGTGGTGTTGCGCGGCACGGACGAGGCGATCGACGTGGTCTACAGCCGCGGCGGCCGTGAGACGCTGCGTTTCAAGGCCGAGTTCGAGGGCGTGATCGCGAACCTGCAACGACGCCTCAAGGAGGCGCAGACGGAGTACGCGCGCGAGAAGCTCGAGGCCTACATGTCGCTCGTGCCCTGCCCGTCGTGTCACGGTACGCGCTACAAGCCCGAGGTCCTGGCCGTCACGGTCAGCGATCGCACCATCGCCGACGTCTCGGGCCTGTCGGTCGTCGACGCGCGGGCGTTCTTCGGATCGCTGGTCCTGCCCGGCGCCGCCGGCGAAGTCGCCAAGCCGATCTTGCGCGAGGTCAACGCGCGCCTCGGGTTCCTCGAGGACGTCGGCCTCGACTACCTGTCGCTCGACCGATCGGCGAACACGCTGTCCGGTGGCGAGGCGCAGCGCATCCGCCTGGCGACGCAGGTCGGTTCGGGCCTGACGGGTGTGCTCTACGTGCTCGACGAGCCCTCGATCGGCCTGCACCCGCGCGACAACGCCCGCCTGCTGAAGACGCTGCTGTCGCTGCGCGACCTCGGCAACACGTTGATCGTGGTCGAGCACGACGAAGAGACGATGCGCTCCGCCGATTACATCGTCGACCTCGGCCCGGGCGCTGGCATCCACGGGGGTGAGGTCGTGGCCGCCGACACGCCGGAGGGGCTGCTCAAGCACCCCACCTCGCTCACGGCCGCGTACCTGCGCGGCGACAAGCGCATCGAGATCCCGACCGAGCGCCGCCGGGGCAACGGGAAGTCGCTCACCGTCGTGAACGCTCGCGAGCACAACCTGCGCGACCTGACCGTCAGCTTCCCCCTCGGCACGCTCACGTGCGTGACCGGAGCGTCGGGCTCGGGCAAGTCGACGCTGGTGCACCGCATCCTCCACGCGGCACTCGCCAAGCAGCTCTACCGCGCCAAGGAGAACCCGGGCGCCCACACCCGCATCACCGGCACGGAACACATCGACAAGGTGATCGAGATCGACCAGTCGCCGATCGGCCGCACGCCGCGCTCGAACCCGGCGACCTACACCGGGATCTTCACCGAGATCCGCGACCTGTTCACGCGCGCGCCCGAATCACGCAAGCGTGGTTACAAGCCGGGCCGCTTCTCGTTCAACGTCAAGGGCGGCCGCTGCGAGGCCTGCAAGGGCGACGGGACCGTGAAGGTCGAGATGTACTTCCTGCCCGACATCTACGTTCCCTGCGAGGTGTGCAAGGGGGCGCGCTACAACCGCGAGACGCTCGAGGTGAAGATCCGCGCCAAATCGATCGCCGACGTCCTCGCGATGACCGTCGACGAAGGGTTGGAGTTCTTCGAGCACATCCCCACGGTCGCGCGCAAGTTGCAACTGATGAAGGACGTCGGCCTCGGCTACATCCGCATCGGCCAGCCCTCGCCGACGCTGTCGGGCGGAGAAGCGCAGCGGGTGAAGCTGGCCTCCGAACTCGGCAAGCGCTCGACCGGCAAGACGCTCTACATCCTCGACGAGCCCACGACCGGCCTGCACTTCGAGGACACACGCAAGCTGCTCGACGTCTTGCATCGATTGGTCGACGCCGGCAACACGCTGCTGGTGATCGAACACAACCTCGACGTGATCAAGACGGCCGATTGGGTCGTCGACCTGGGCCCCGACGGGGGCGCCCGTGGCGGCACGCTGGTCGCCGAGGGCACACCCGAGCACGTGGCCACCGTGGAGACGTCGTCGACTGGCCAGTACCTGCGCCAGCTCGCGACGATCCGAGAGCGCCTGGAGCGGCTCCAGGTGGCGTGAGGCGGCGTTGTACCATGCCCTCGTGATCCGCACCGCCCCCGACCCGCAGCGCGTGATCGTCGGTACCTTCTTGGTGCTGGCGGCGGTGGTCTTCGCCGTCGCGCCGATACCGTTGCCGATGCGCAGCGCGGGGATCGTGTTGATGGCGTACCTCGCCTTCGGCATGGGCGGCATGCCGTTCGCGTACCTGACGGCGCTGCTCGCGCCGCCCGTCGGCCTCATCGCGGGCGACGCGGAGTGGCTCGTGATGCTCCCGATCATCCTCAGCGGCAACCTGTTGGGCATGCTCGCGCTCGAGTTCGCCTGGCGCTACCCTGCTCTGCTGCTCTCCCCACTGCTGCTCGTGACGCCAGCGGCGTTCGTCCAGCTCGCCACGCAGCGCGAACTCTTCGCCGTCGCGCTGCCATGGGACGACGGCCGCGGAACGTGGCTGACGCTCCACGCCCTCGTGGCCGTGCTGGGCGTGTTGAGCGCCTTCGTGATGGACCGCGTACGCGGTCGCCGCGCGGCTGCGCCGGCCGCCGAGGCCGGGCCGCGCGCCAGCGGTCCGCGGCCCACGCCAGCGCGTCGACGCACCTGACGTGCCCGCGCGAGTGCGCGAGCTTGCCGAAGCCGCGGCGCGCCACCCGGCTGGCGTCTTCGTCCAGGCCCTCTATCGCCGCTACCGCGACAGCAACGTCGCCATGCTGGCGGCGGCGCTGGCGTACTACGCCGCGTTCTCGCTCGGACCGCTCCTGCTGCTACTCGGTGGCTGGCTCGGCCTGGTGTTGCGCGGTCGGCCCGAGGTGGCCGAGTCCTTCCGCGAAGCACTCGAGACGCTGGTGGTGCAGGTCTTCCCGCTCGCCGACGACGCGGCGCTGCTCGTGCAGCAGAGCGTCGACACCATCGTGCACCAGCTGGGCGAGGGGGCGTTGCTGCGCTCGCTGATCTCGCTGCTCGTGCTCCTGTGGGCGGCGAGCAACTTCTTCGCGTCGCTCCAACTCGCGCTCGAGCGGATCTTCGCCGTCCAGATCCAACGGGGCTTCTGGCGCAACCGCCTGGTGGCGCTCCTCCTGGTGTTCGCCGTCGCCGCGTTCGTGGCTGTGGAGGTCGTGGGGGCGACGATCGGCGACGCCGCGAGGCAGCTCTGGTCGGGGGCGAGCGATCGATTCGCCGTGGTCGGCGTGCTGCTGCCGCAGTGGGACCTGCCGGCGGCCTTCAGCCCGCTACGACTGGGCGTCGGCATCGGCATCCTGACGCTGGCTTTCCGGTGGCTCCCGCGGCAGCACTCCGATTGGTGGAGCGCGCTCATCGCCGGTGTGTTCGGCGCCGTGGCGCTCGCGGCGTTGCGACAGGCCCTGGTGATCGGCTTCAGCGTGGAGCGGATCAACCTCATCTACGG
>PWQI01000268.1 GCA_003556805.1 Trueperaceae bacterium
ATCCAGTGGAGCAAGGAGTCCGGATCGCGCTCCGCGGCGGCGACGTTGACGTGCGCCGGTGCGCTGCGGCCTTCAGGGAACGGCGCGAACGGCCGCTCCGCCCCAGTGAAGCCGGCGCCGGGACCGTCGTCCCATTGCATCGGGGTACGGACGCCGTTCCGGTCGGGGAGACGTACGTCGTCGCCCATGCCGATCTCGTCTCCGTAGTAGACGATCGGCGTGCCCGGCAGGGTCATCAGGATGGAGTGCAGCAGCTCGATGCGCGGCCTCTCGAAGTCGCACAGCGGCGCGAGGCGTCGGCGGATCCCGACGTTGAGGCGCATCGCGGGCTCGGGAGCGTAGTGGGCGTACATGAAGGCGCGCTCCTCGTCGGTCACCATCTCCAGCGTCAACTCGTCGTGGTTGCGCAAGAACACCCCCCACTGGCACGACGGCGGGATGGCTGGCGTCCGATCCAGGATCCAGCGGATCGGCTCGGCACTGCCCTCCGCCACGGCCTTCCACACCCGCGGCATCACGGGGAAGTGGAACAACAGCGGCATCTCGTCGTACCCGTTGCCGAAGTACGGGAGGGTGTCGTCGGGCCACTGGTTCACCTCTCCGAGGAGCAGCACACCCGGGGCGAGGTCGTCGATGAAGGCGCGGAGTTCCTTCAGGAACGCGTGCGTCTCGCTCAGGTTCTCGCAGTTCGTCCCCTCGCGCTCATACAGGTAGGGGATGGCGTCGAGGCGGAAGCCGTCGATGCCCAGTTCGAGCCAGAAGCGCACCACGTCCTTCATGGCCGCGCGCACGTCGGGGTGATCGTAGTTGAGGTCGGGCTGGTGGTGGAAGAAGCGGTGCCAGTAGTACTGGCCGCGCACCTCGTCGAACGTCCAGTTCGACGCCTCGCTGTCGGTGAAGATCACCCGGGCGTCGGCGTAGCGCTGCGGATCGTCGGACCAGACGTACCACTCGTCCTTGCCATCCTCGCGGCGACGCGACGCCTGGAACCAGGGGTGATCGGTCGAGGTGTGGTTCAAGACGAGATCGGTGATGACCTTCAACCCGCGTTCGTGAGCGGCGGCGAGCAGCGCCCGGAAGTCGTCGAGATCGCCGTAGTCGGGGTGGATCGCCGTGAAGTCGCTGACGTCGTAGCCGTCGTCTCGAAGCGGCGAGGGCGAGATCGGCAGCAACCACACCACGTCCACACCCAGGTCGCGAACGTAGTCGAGCCGCTCCGTCACACCCCTGAGGTCGCCGTGCCCGTCGCCGTCGGCATCGCCGAAGGCGCGCACGTACAACTCGTACAGCACGGCGTCCTTCCACCACGGTGTGTCGTTCGTCGTGCCGCTGGTCCGGTGTGGGTGCATTGGCGCCAGCATACCCGGGTGGGCCCCGGTCCTCGTGGTAGGTTCGACAGCACGCACGCTGCCCTGGCCGGAGTGACCGACGCGTGATCGAGCGCGGCCCCTGCGGGCGTGCCCGGTCTTGGCGATCCGGCGGTGGCGCGTGCCCCAGGGAGGAGTGAGCGCGTGCACGTTCCTGTTCGACTCCCATGGCCCGTCCCCGGGCGCGAGCGCCGGTTCCACGTCGCCCTCGAGGCACGTCGGCGTTACGGGCTCGACGACGACCTCGTCACGATTCGAGGCGACCTGCTGCTGGCCGATCCAGACGCCTGCGTCCGGGTGGCCGCGGCGGTCGAGGACCTTCGCGAACCCCATGAAGAGCCCCTGACGGGTGCGGACCTGTACGCGGGTGCGCTGCTCGAGGAGGTCTACCACCTGCTCATCGCGCACCACCGCCGCACGGTCGATCCAGAGGTGTTCACGGCCGCCGCCGACCGCGTCGGCGCCGGGCTCGCCGACGACGCCGTGCAGACGTTGCGCGCGTTCGTCGCGCGCTACCCCAACCGCGAGGTCGCCGCCGGCGAGAAGACGCCGCAGTCGCAGCTCGACGAGACGATCGACGGCGTCCCTGGCTCCGAGATCGTGCTCGAGGAGATGCTGACGTGTTGGCTCGCCAACGCCAACCCGGCATTGGTCGGGGCACGTCCGCTCGTCGACGATCGCCCCTTGCGCGAGTCGACGGCCTACGACGCCGTGCTGGCGTCGCTGCGCGACACCATGGGCGAGCGGCCCGGACCCGGTGGTGTGGGGGGATCGTTGTTCGACGAACTGCTCGCGCCGATGCGCGCCTCGCCGACCGACCTGCGCGGCCAGCTGCGCTTCGTGCGCGAGCGCTGGACGGGCCTGCTCGGCGACGCCTTCGGGGCCGTGTTGGGATCCCTGCTGAGCGCGATCGACGCGCTCGAGGAGGTCCATCGCGACAGGGGCGGCGGTGGCGCGCCGGGCGGGCCCCCGCCCGGGCACGCGCTCGGCATGATCAAGGGCGCCGGGAGCGACGAAGAGCGCTTCAGCCCGGACGCCGGCTGGATGCCGCGGGTCGTCATGATGGCGAAGAACACGTACGTCTGGCTGGACCAGCTGTCGCGCCGCTTCGAGCGCGAAGTCGTCCGGCTCGATCAGATCCCGGACGAGGCGCTCGCCGAACTGGCGCATCGCGGCGTGAACGCGCTGTGGTTGATCGGCCTCTGGGAGCGCTCGCCGGCGTCACGCACGATCAAGCAGCTGCGAGGGCAGACCGATGCGGTGGCCTCCGCGTATGCGCTGTACGACTACGTGATCGCTGGCGATCTCGGCGGCGAAGAGGCGTACGAACGCCTGCGCGAGGCAGCGGCGCGGCACGGCCTGCGACTGGCCTCCGACATGGTGCCGAACCACGTTGGCATCGACGGTCGTTGGGTGATCGAGCATCCGTCGTGGTTCGTGCAGGTCACCGAACCGCCGTTCCCGTCGTACCGCTTCGACGGACCTGAGCTGTCGACCGACCCGCGCGTGAGCGTGAAGATCGAGGACCGCTACTTCGACGACACCGACGCCGCGGTCGTGTTCCAGCGCCGCGACACCGCGACGGGTGACACGCGTTTCGTGTACCACGGCAACGACGGGACGGCGATGCCGTGGAACGACACCGCCCAGCTCGACTACCTCAACGCCGAGGTGCGCGAGGCGGTGATCCAGACGATCCTGGCCGTGGCGCGGCGCTTCCCGATCATCCGCTTCGACGCCGCGATGACGCTCGCCCGCAAGCACGTGCGCCGCTTGTGGTACCCCGAGCCCGGCCAAGGCGGCGCGATTCCGTCGCGCGCGCGCTACGGGGCGCTCGACGACGCCGCGTTCGACGCCGCCATGCCACACGAGTTCTGGCGCGAGGTCGTCGACCGAGTCGCCCGCGAGGCGCCCGACACCCTGCTGCTGGCCGAGGCGTTCTGGATGATGGAGGGGTTCTTCGTCCGGACGCTGGGGATGCACCGCGTCTACAACAGCGCGTTCATGCACATGACCAAGAACGAGGACGGTCGTGGCTACCGCGACCTTATGAAGGAGACGCTGGTCTTCGACCCGCAGATCATGAAGCGCTTCGTCAACTTCATGAACAACCCGGACGAGGAGTCGGCGCGCGTCCAGTTCGGCGACGGCGACAAGTACTTCGCGGTCGCCACCCTCCTCGCCACGTTGCCAGGACTCCCCATGATCGGCCACGGTCAGTTCGAGGGCTACCGCGAGAAGTACGGCATGGAGTTCCGGGCGCCCCGGACGGACGAGTCCCCAGACGAGCGCCTGCTGGCCAGACACGACCGCGAACTGGTGCCACTGCTGCACCGGCGTGCGCAGTTCGCCGAGGTCGAGCGCTTCAGGCTGTTCGATGTCACGGCCGCCGACGGCAGCGTGCTCGAGGACGTCTACGCGTTCAGCAACCATGCGATGGGTTCGGGCAGCCTGGTGCTCGTGAACCTGCGCTTCCAGCGCTCAGAGGGGAGCTTGCAGCGTTCGGTGGCGTTCCAGACCGGCGCTGGTGGCGAACGGCGCGAGGACCTGGCCACCGCGTTGGGGATCCGTGGCGGTGCCGACCGATTCGTGGTGATGTTCGAGCAGGTCGCTGGCCTGGCGTTCCTCCAACGCTCCGACGACGTGGTCCGCAGCGGCTTGTGGGTCGCGCTCGACGGGTACGCCAGACGCGTCTTCGTCGACGTCCACGAGCGCGTCGACGTCGATGGACGGCTGTCGCGCCTGCACGCCCGACTCGCCGGTGCCGGCACGCCATCGCTCGACGAGGCGCTCGAGGAGCTCCGTCTCGAGGGCGTCCACGACGCCTTCGACACGCTGTTGCGGACGCCGCCGCACGATGCCAGCCAACTCACCGAGGCGTGGGGGCGCTTCCTGCGCGAGGGCCCGGTCAGCGCTGGCGACATCGCGCTCGCACCGCTCAGCCCGGGCGCGGTGCGGCGCCTGGAGCAGGCGTCCCTCGGCGGCACGAACGTCGTGGCATGGGCGCTGCACCTGGTGCTTCACGCGGCGTGGCCCCTCGAGACGTGGCGTTCGCTGCGCCTCGGCCGCGTCGTGTCTCGGCATGTGGCGGTCACGTCCGGCGCGAGCGTGCCGTCGGCGCTCGGAGAGGTCGTCCTGTCCGGCTGGATACCGGCCTTCGACGAATGGCGCAACGCAGGCGCGACACCCGACCCGGCGAGCTGGTTGGAGCGTTCGCTCGGCTCGGCGGCAGCCGTCGACGTGCTCGGCGTGAACGACTTCGAAGGGGTGCGGTGGTTCAACCGCGAGGGGGTCATCACGCTCATCGACGTCACGCACGCGCTGATGCGCCTGCAGCGCCCTGGTGCCGGGCCCGCCAACGCCGCGCTGGCCTGGCGGCGTACGGCGCTGCGCACGCTCGAGGCGAGCGGTTATCGGGTCGACATGCTGCAGCGGCAGCGCAAGGACACGCCCCGCACGCCCGAGAGCGACGACTCGCGGCGTTCTCGGGGGCGCGCAGCACGCAGCGACGCTCGACCCACGGGAGACTCGGACGACGGCAGCGGCAAGCGACAGCGCACGGACGGGTCGACCAAGCCGTCGGTCAAGAAGGCGTCCGGCCGGCGCGCGCGCCGATCCGGTAAGCGCTCCAATGGGTGAGGGCGAGGGCCAGGGCATCGCTGACGTGGTGGTTGGGGAGCGCGGCGCTCATGCCGAGGAGGGCGCGGACCATGTACGCGACCTGCGCCTTGTCGGCGCGACCCGTGCCGACGAGCGCCTGTTTCACCTGGAGTGGGCCGTAGCTCGAGACGCTCACCCCGGCGTGGTGCGCCGCGAGGCGCACCACGCCGAGCGCCTGCCCGACCTTCATGGCCGCGTCGCGCTGTCGGTGGAAGAACTGGCCTTCGACGACGAGGGCGTCGATCGCGTTGGTCTTCAGCGACGCTAGAACGGCGTCGTAGAGGATCGCGAGGCGGGTGCCATCGTCGTCGCGCGAACGTGTCGTCACGATCTCGGCGGCGATGAGGGTCGCCGTACTGCCCTCGGCCTGGATCGCACCCAGGCCGAGGTTGGCGAGCCCTGGATCGACGCCCAGGATGCGCATGCTCAGTACTCGGCCAGGTACTGGTCGAGCTCCCAGTCGTGGACCGTGATGCGGTAGCTGTCGAACTCCGCGGTCTTGGCGTCGTCGAAGTGCTCGTAGACGTGCTGTCCGAGCGCCTCGCGCACGACCCGATCCTTGCGCAACGTGCCGAGCGCCTCGCGCAGGGTGTAGGGGAGCTCCTTGATCTTGTGCTTACGGCGGTCGCGCACGCTCATCTCGTAGATGTTGCGAGCGATGGCGGGGGGCGGGATCAGGTTGCGCTCGATGCCGTCGATGCCAGCAGCCATGATCGCGGCGAGCGCAAGGTACGGGTTGCACGACGGATCGGGCATGCGCAACTCGCAGCGCGTGCCGATGCCGCGGCGTGCCGGGATGCGGATCATGGCGCTGCGGTTGCTCGCGGACCAGGCGATGTTGGTTGGCGCCTCGTATCCGGGGGTGAGGCGCTTGTAGCTGTTCACGAGCGGGTTCGTGAGCGCCACGAGGCCTGGGGCGTGCTCGAGGAGTCCGGCGATCCAGTTCTTGGCCGTGTGCGAGAGCTGGTGCTCGGCGCGCTCGTCGTAGAACGTGTTCTGCCCATCCTTGAAGAGCGAGAGGTGGATGTGCACCCCCGAGCCGTTGATACCGGCGACCGGCTTCGGCATGAACGTCGCATGCAGACCATGCATCAGCGCGATGCGCTTGACGACCAGGCGGAAGGGCGCGATGTTGTCCGCCGTCGTCAGTGCATCGGCGTACTTGAAGTCGATCTCGTGCTGGCCGGGTGCCACCTCGTGGTGAGCGGCCTCGATCTCGAAGCCCATGTCCACCAGGGCGTTCACCATGTCGCGACGGGCATCTTCGCCGCGATCGACGGGGGCCAGGTCGAAGTAGCCGGCGGCGTCGTTCGTGATGGTCGTGGGCCGGCCGTCGTCGCCGCGGGCGAACAGGAAGAACTCGGGCTCGGGGCCGGCGCTCATGTCGTCGAAGCCCAGGGCGCGAAGCCGCGCGATCTGGCGCTTGAGGACGAAGCGCGGGTCACCCTCGAACGGACTGCCGTCGGGCAACGAGATGTCGCAGATGAGGCGCGCGACCTTGCCGCGGGCGTCACCCTCGATGATGGACGGGAACACCAAGAAGGTGTCGAAGTCGGGCTTGAGGAGCATGTCCGACTCTTCGATCCGGGCGAAGCCCTGAACCGACGAGCCGTCGAACATCAGTTCACCTTCGAGCGCCTTGTCGAACTGCGAGGCGGGAACCTCGACGTTCTTGTTGAGGCCCATGATGTCGCTGAACTGGAGCCGTAGGAAACGGACGTTCTGCTCGTCGAGGCGGGCACGGATGTCGTCGCGGGAGAGGGCCATTCGTCCTCCGAGAGGCACGACCCGTTGCACGAGGCGTGCCATGTAATTGGGCCAGCCGTGCACGATTCGATGCACGTTCTGTCGCCGTGAGCGATCATGACCCGCCGCGCGGGCCCTGTCAAACGCCAGC
>PWQI01000025.1 GCA_003556805.1 Trueperaceae bacterium
AGCGGCGATCGCCGCGGCAACGGCCTCAGCGTTCACGCGTAGCACGAAACTGTTGCACAAAGCTGACCGCTTGCTCAACTATTGTACTTTTGTGCAGCGGGGCTTTGCTTGCGAGGGCTTCGAGACGTACTATGAGGTGTTATGGCTGCATCCACAACCACCACCGACGATCTCCTCGAACTGTTTCGCGTCGTGTTGCAAGCCGCGCGGGACACCGACCGACTGCTCAACCTGTGGCTCGAGAAGGAGCTGCGGCTGACGATGCAGGACCTGTCCGTCTTGCAGAGCATCTCGGTCGGCGTGGAGTATCCCACCGACATCGCGGCGCGGCTCAACCAGGCCTCTCCGACGGTGTCACACGTCATCAGCCGCTTGGTCGGTCGCGGACTGATCGAGCGCGAGCGCGGGTCGGACGACGGCCGCAAGCGCCGCCTGCTGCTCACGAAGAAGGGCACGAGCACGCTCACGAAGGCGCACGAGACGATCGAGAAGTCGATGGAGGACGGCCACTTCCGACTCACCGACAAGGACGTCGCTCGCACCCACCGTGCGCTCGAGAAGTACATGAAGGTGATGCGCTTCGGCGCCTGAGGGCCCGATACGTGTCAGGCTGGCGGGACGTTCGAGTCCCGCCAGTGTGGTGCTGGTACCCAGCGATCGGAGGTCGTTCGTGAGCTTTCCGCCCGTGCTCCTCTTGCTTCTTGGCCTGCCCATGATCGTACTGGGCGCCTTCTTCGTCATCCGCTTCTTCCAGCGCAACAACCTCGGCGAGCGCCCCATCGAGCCCAAGCCTCAGGGCTCCAAGGGCCCAGCGTCGACGCAGACCGCGCTGCTCGGCGCGTTGCTGATCGCTCTCGGGGGCCTGATGAGCGCCTTCGGCGTGGCCGCCGTCCTCGCCGGACCAGGCACCTGAGCAGGGTGCGCTACGCGGAGAAGAGCACCCGGTGACGCTCCTCTACGCGCTCGTGCTCGCGCTCGGCCTCGGCATGATCGCCATCGGCCTGAGCTTCGTCGTCGCGTTCCTGGTGCGCAGCCGCGCCGATCCACTGCGGCCGGCACGGCAGCGGCGGGCTGAGACGGGCGCGTTCTGGACGCAGCGCGCCGTGTTGGGTGCACTCTTGGTGACCGCCGGGTTCTTCTTCGCCGTCTTCGGTGCGTTGCTCACGTTCGCTCCGCAGGGAGCCCCGTAGGGACCGTTCGCCAGCGCTTGCCAGACCTGGGGGGGTTCATGCTATGAATAGAAGACCAAAACGGTAGAAGAGGAGCGTGAGACGCTTTCGAGACAACCCTACAGTGTGAGTTCGACCGATGAGCCCTCAGGGGTCTCGGCTGGAACGACTCTCGCGTGAAGGTTGTGGAGAATGCCGCTCGGCCTTGGGGTCTCTGGCCCCCGACCGTTGCAGGGTTTTCCCCCTTACGTAGAACTTGCACCCTCGTCAGGCGTTGTTCGAGCAACGTTATGAGAGGCATGACTAGACGCATAGACGTGACCTTCGAGGTCGTGCCGAAGCGCGTGGATCACGCGCCGGAGGCCCTGGACGTCATCCACCTTGCCAACGGCTACCCCGTGGACCCCGCCAAGCGCGAGCGCCACAGCAGCTTCATTGCGCAGCAGCTCGAGCGGTTCTCCGAGGGGCAGTTCGTCGCCGTGGTGCGCGATGGCAAGCGCGAGCGCGTGGTCGGCACCTCCACCACGCTCCGCACTGCGCGCGCACCGAGCGATCCGCCGCTCCCGTGGCACGCGGTGATCGGCGACTACGGCATCCCCAGGCACGACCCGGACGGCGCCTGGCTCTACGGCGTGGAGATCGCCGTGCACCCCGCCTTCCAGCGGCGCGGCATCGCCAGCGCGCTCTACCGGACCCGTCTGGGCCTGGTCGAGGAACTCGACCTGGACGGCTGGTACGCCGGCGGGATGCTGATGGGCTACCACCGTTATGCCGATCGGCTCAGCCCGCGGGCGTACGCCGAGCAGGTCATCGCAGGCACGCTCGAGGACCCCACCGTCTCGATGCAGATGCGCCGCGGCCTCGTCCCGGCGGGCATCATCGAGGGCTACTACCGCGAGCCCAAGGCCGGCGACTGCGCCGTGCTGCTCACGTGGACCCCGCGGGCGGCGCGCGGCGCCACCGGTGTCGCGGTCGCCAAACCGGTCCCCGTCCCCCTCGCCGCCATGGCCGCGGCCCACAAGCGCGCCGCGCGCGGCACGGTTGGCACGTCGGGCCCCGCAGCGGTCAAGCGTCGCGGCACGGTCCGTCGCTAGGTCGCGGATGCCGCTCCAGCATGAGGGCTGGGACGTGCTGGTGCTCGGCGCCGGCGCCGCTGGTCTGGCCTGTGCCGCTGCGCTTCGCCGCGCCGGAAGACGCGTCCTCGTGCTCGAGGCGCGCGAGCGCATCGGGGGGCGCGTCTGGACTGATCGCACCTTCGCCCCGCACCCGGTCGAGTTCGGCGCCGAGTTCGTCCACGGCGAGCACGCCAGCACCTGGTCGGACATCGACGCGGCCGGCCTCGCGACCCGCGAGTGGCGGAAGCGCGACGACAGCCTCGTCCACGCCGAGGCTGGTGGAGCGCTCCACGGCTGGGTCGGCATGGCGCGCCTGCGCGCTGCCGACGTGGCCTTCGACCGGACCCGAACCATGCGGCTCGGCGGCGCGCCGGCGCACGTGTCCGAGTCGCTCGACGGCTACCTCGAACGCATCGGCTTCGACGCTCGGCAACGCCGCTACGTGCGCCGCTCCTTCGCCAACGCCTGTGGCGACGCACCCGAGCGCCTGAGCGCCCGCGCCATCGCGGCGGGCCTCGCCGACGACCGCGACGGTGAGCGCGACTTCCGCGTCGTGGGTGGCTACGATCGGCTGTTCGACGCCGTGAGCGATGGGCTCGAGCTGCGGCTTCGCGCCCAGGTCCGTCGTGTGACGACCGGCCCGGAAGGCGTGCGTGTCGCGCTCGCCGACGGCGCCGCGGTCGCCGCTGCCGTGGCGGTGGTGACGCTGCCGGTCGGCGTGCTCAAGGCTGGTGACGTCGCCTTCGAGCCCGGGCTCGAGCGGCTCAAGGGCGACGCCTTGCGAGGCCTCGCGATGGGGCCGGTGATCAAGCTCGTCTACCGCCTGCGGCAACCGCCCGTCGACGACCCGCACGTCGAAGCCCTCTACGCCGCGGGACCGGTGCCGATGTGGTGGTCGTCGTCGGCCGGGAGAGCGGACGAGCGTGACGGCGGGGCGGTCGGCGAGCCAGTGTGGACCGGGTTCGTCTCAGGGACCACGGCGGCCGAGCTGTCGCGGATGCCGGAGCGTGACGCGCTCGCCCGTGGCTTGGCACAGCTCGGTGACGAGCTCGGGCGCCCGCTCGAGGCGAGCGCGGCGCGGTTGGTCGATTGGCCGCGCGACCCGTACGCGCGCGGCGGCTACGCCGTCGTGCGCCCAGGCCATCACGGTGCTCGTGCCGCGCTCGCCGCGCCCACGCCGCCACTGCTCTGGGCCGGTGAGGCGACCGCACGGCCTGGCGCCGTCGCCACGGTGCACGGCGCCTGGGAGTCGGGCGAACGGGCCGCCTCCGAAGCCCTCGCCCTGCTAGCATGACCCACCGCCGGCCGCGTCCCTGACGCGCGCGCAGGCTACGAGGAGGAGCCATGGACGTCTCGCGTCTCGCCCCCGTCTGGAGCCACCTTGCAGAGCTGCGCCCCGTGCGAGGCGAGGGCGTGTACCTGTACGACGAGTCCGGTGAGCGCTGGAGCGACTTCACCTCCGGGATCGGCGTGGTCAACACCGGGCACGCCCACCCGCACGTGGTCGCGGCACTCCGGGCCCAGGCCGAGCGGCTGCTCTTCGCGCAGGTGGGCGTGGCCCCGTCGCCACTCGTGTTCGAGCTGGCCGCGCGTCTGGGGCGCATCAGCCCCGAGGGGATCGACACCTTCTTCTTCACGAACTCCGGAGCCGAGGCCACCGAGGCGGCCGTGAAGCTCGCCCGCCACGCCACGGGCCGCCCGAACGTGGTGGTGTTCCAGGGGAGCTTCCATGGTCGCACCCACCTGACGATGGCGATGACGACCTCCAGGACCATCTACCGCCAGCGCTACCCAGGGTTGGCTGGCGCGATCGCCGTGGCGCCGTTCCCGCACGCCTACCGCTACGGCTGGAGCGAGGACGAGGCGGTGGCCTTCGCGCTGCGCGAGCTCGACCAGCTCCTCGCGTCGCAGAGCGCACCCGACGAGACTGCCGCCTTCGTGATCGAGCCGGTGCTGGGCGAGGGTGGCTACGTCCCGGCACCCACCGCGTTCCTGGCCGGGCTGCGCGAGCGCGCCGATCGGCACGGCATCCTGCTCGTGATCGACGAGGTGCAGACCGGCTTCGGTCGCACCGGCACGCTCTGGAACGTCACGCAGCACGGGGTGCGCCCCGATGCCGTGATCATGGCCAAGGGGCTCGGCAGCGGGCTGCCGATCTCCGGCATCGGCGCGCGCGCCGATCTGATGGCGCGCTGGGAGCGCGGCACGCACGGCGGCACGTACGGCGGCGGCAGCCTGCTGCCGATCGCCGCTGCGCACGCCACGCTCGACGTGATGGAGCGCGAGGCGCTGCCCGCCAACGCCGCCGCCCGGGGCGAGCACCTGCGCTCGGGCCTGCGCGCCCTACAGGACCGCCATCCCGCGATCGGCGACGTCCGCGGGCCCGGCCTGATGGTCGGCGTGGAGTTCGGCACCGCCGGTGGCGTCGCGGACGGTGCCACCGCCAAGGCCGTGCAACGCGCCTGCCTGGGCGAGCGCCTGCTCCTGCTGACGTGCGGCACGTTCGACCAGGTGATCCGCTGGATCCCGCCGCTGGTGGTGAGCGACGCGCAGATCGACGCTGCACTGGCGACGTTCGCACGCGCCCTCGAGCGCCACGCCGCGCCCGAGCACGCCGCCGCGGACGCCTGATGGGCCGCATCCGGCTCGCCGGCGAGGTGCCCGGTCCGCGCTCGCGCGCCCTGGTCGCGCGGCGCGAGGCCGTCGGTGCGCGCGGCGCGGCCAAGCTCACCGACCTCGCCGTCGAGCGCGCGCATGGCGCGGTGGTCGTCGACGCCGACGGCAACGAACTGCTCGACTTCGCCGGCGGCATCGGCGCCCTGGCGGTGGGCCACACGCCCGCAGCGCTTGTGCGTGCTGTGCAGGAGCAGGCTGAGCGGCTGGTGCACATGTGCGCCATCGTCGGCAGCTACGAGCCGTACGTGGCCCTGCTCGAGCGCCTCGTCGCCATCGCGCCGGGCGACCATGCCAAGAAGGCCGTGCTGATGAACTCGGGTTCGGAGGCGGTCGAGACGGCCGTCAACGTCGCCCGCGCCGCCACCGGCCGCGCAGCCGTGCTCGTGTTCGAGGGGGCGTACCACGGCCGTACCAACCTGGCGCTGGCGATGACGTCGAAGTACGGCCTGTTCAAGAAGGGCTTCGGCCCGTTCGCGCCCGAGGTGTACCGCGCCCCGTACCCCGACACATACCGCCGCCCCGCCGGCACCAGCGCAGACGACGCCGTGGGCGAGGCGATCCGCCGCTTCGACCACGCCCTGCTCGCGCACGTCGACCCGTCCGCCGTCGCTGCCGTGGTGATCGAGCCCGTGCAAGGCGAGGGGGGCTTCGTGCCCGCACCGGCCGCCTTCCTCAGGCACGTGCGCGAGCGCTGCACGGAGCACGGCATGCTGCTGATCGCCGACGAGGTCCAGTGCGGCATGGGCCGCACCGGCCGGCTGTGGGCGGTCGAGCATGCGGGCGTGGTGCCCGACCTGCTCGTGACCGCCAAGTCGCTCGGTGGCGGCATGCCGATCGCGGCCGTGATCGGCCGCGCCGAGGTGATGGACGCCCCCCACCCGGGCGGGCTTGGCGGCACCTACTCCGGCAACCCGCTGGCCTGCGTCGCGGCGCTCGCTGCGATCGACGCCATCACCGCCCCCGGCTTCCTGGAGCGCGCCCGCGCGGTGGGCGAGCGCATGCGAGGGCGGCTCGAGGCGCTGGCGGCGCGGCACGCCTGCGCCGGCGAGGTCCGCGGTCTAGGCCCGATGCTGGCGCTGGAGCTGGTGCATGAACGCACCTCGAAGCGCCCACACCCGGAGCTGGTGCTGCGCACCACGCAGGAGGCGCTGCGCCGCGGCTTGATCGTGATCCGCGCTGGGCTGCACGCCAACTGCCTGCGTCTGCTGCCGCCGCTCGACGTCGACGATGCCACCGTCGACGAGGCGATGGACGTGCTGGGCGAGGCGCTCGCGGCCGCGACGGAGGCGCTCGGTCACGACACCAACGGGACGCCTGTGGTGGCGCCGCTAGGCTAGGTACATGCGTCCACGCGCCGACCGCCGAAGCCGCACGCCGAGCCCACGGCGTCCGTACCGTGCCCGCACCTAGCTGCGAGGCCCTCGACCAGGGCGCGCAACGGCGCCAGTGGTCGTCCGAGCCGGCGTTCATCTTCTCCATGGCCGCCGCCGCCGTCGGCCTCGGCAACCTGTGGCGCTTCCCGTACATGGTCGGGGAGAACGGCGGAGGCGCGTTCGTGCTGGCCTACTTGCTGGCGCTGGTGGTGGTGGCGCTGCCGGTGATGATGCTCGAGGTCGCCGCGGGGCGCCTAGCGCAAGGGAGCGTGGTCGGCACGTATCGACAAGTGCACCGCTTCGCCAGCGCCTACGGTTGGCTCGTGGTGCTGCTCACCACCGCCATCACCAGCTACTACCTGGTGATCACCGGCTGGACGTTCGGCTACGCCGTCGACGCCGTGCGAGGCGCGGTGGTGCCGTTCGACGACTTCAGCGAGGGGTACGCGTCGCTCTGGTGGTTCGTGGCGGTGACCGTCCTGGTCACGGCGGTCCTGGTGCGCGGCGTGAGCGCCATCGAGCGCTTGTCGAAGGCGCTGATGCCCGTGCTGTTGGTCGTGATCGTCGCCATGGTCGTCGTCGGTGCGACCACGGACGGTTGGGACGAGGCTCGCAGCTTCATGCTCAGCGCGGACTTCTCGCGCTGGGGTGAGCCGAGCCTGTGGCTGTTCGCCTTCGGCCAGGCCTTCTACTCGCTGGCGATCGGCCAGGGGTACCTGGCGACCTACGGCAGCTTCATCCCGCGGCGCACCCACGTACCGCGCGCCACCCTGGTGGTCGCCGGCACCGAGACGACGATCGCGCTGCTGGCCGGCTGGATGATCTTCCCCTTCGTGTTCGCGTTCGGGTTCGAGCCCGACGCCGGCAGCCAGCTCGCCTTCGGAACCCTGCCACTCGTGTTCGACGAGATGGCGGCCGGCCCCTACCTGGCCGTGGCGTTCTTCGGACTGTTCTTCGCCGCCGCCTTCAGCTCCTGCCTGGCCGGCATGAAGGTGGTGGTGTCGGCGATCTCCGAGGAGCTGCGCTTGGGCGATCTCCGGGCGGTGCTCCTGGTGGGCGCGCTGATGCTGGTGTTGGGCACGCCGTCGGCACTCAGCTTCACGCCGGTCGAGCTCAGCGTGATGGGGATGCCGTTCCTCGACTTCATGGATCAGTTCGGCGGCACCAACGTGGTGGTGGCCTCGGGCATCATCGGCGCCGGCCTGTTGTGCTGGTTCCTCCCGATGCCGCGCCTCGCCGAAGCGCTCGGCGCACGCGCCGCTTGGTGGCGCTGGCGCATCGTCGTGGTGGGACGGTCGCTGCCGTTCCTGGGGTTGGGGTTCGTGGTGTGGGGGTTGCTGGCGTGACGCGGAGGTGCCGACGTACGCTGCTCGTGACGCGTGACGCGTGACGCGTGACGCGCGGCGGCGCAGGCGCCGCCGCCGAGGAGGAGCACCGTGAGCGAGTCGACGCCCGCCTTCGAACATCGCTTGCTGCTGGGCGGCCGTTGGCACGGCGCCGCCGACGGTGGCGCCTGGACGTTGATCGACCCGGGCTCGGGCGACGTCGTCGCCGAGGTCCCCTACGCGCGCGGCGAGCACGCCGCCGCCGACGCCCGCGCCGCCGTCGACGCGGCCGAGCGGGCCTTCGCGAGCTGGTCACGCGTGTCGCCCTACCAGCGCGGCGAGGTGCTGGAGCGCGCGGCGGCGTGGATCCGTGAACGCGCCGACGCGCTCGCGCACGACACCACCCTCGAGTCCGGCAAGCCGCTGGGCGAGGCCAAGGGCGAGTGGCTCTCGGCCTGCAACTACCTCACCTTCTTCGCCGCGGAGGGTGCGCGCGCCTACGGGCGCACCATCCCCTAGCGCACGCCCTCGCGCCGCATCGAGGTCATGCACCAACCCGTCGGCGTGGTGGCCACCATCACCGCCTGGAACTTCCCCGTCTACAACGTCGTGCGCACCTGGGCCGCCGCGCTCGCGGCGGGCTGCACCGTGGTCGGCCGCCCCAGTGAGCTCACGCCGCGCTCGGCGATGGCGCTGGCGCAGGCGTTGCACGAGGGCGGCGCGCCGCCCGGTGTGGTGAACCTCGTGAACGGCGACCCCGAGCCGATGGCCGACGTCTTCCTGGGCGACCCGCGCGTGCGCCAGCTCGCGTTCACCGGCAGCCCGCGCGTCGGCAGGCAGCTGCTGGACGGCGCGTCACGCACGCTGACGCGCCTGACGCTCGAGCTCGGCGGCAACGCTCCGGTGCTGGTCTTCCCCGACGTCGACGTCGCAGCGGTCGCCACGTCGCTCGCCACCTGGAAGCAGCGCAACGCCGGCCAGGTCTGCGTAGCGCCGCAGCGCTTGATCGTGCACGCGGCGATCGCTGAGGACTTCGTCGACGCCGTGGTCGAGGCGACCGCAGCGCTGCGCGTAGGGCACGGTCTCGAGGAGGGGACCCAGGTCGGCCCGCTGGTGACGCCGCGCCATCGTGACCGCGTCGCCGAGCTGGTGACGCGCAGCGTCGAGGCAGGGGCCACCGTCCGCACCGGCGGCCATGCGCTCGAGCGGCCCGGCGCCTTCTACGCACCGACCGTGCTCGACGGCCTCTCCGCCGGCGTGCCTGCGCTCGTGGAGGAGATCTTCGGACCCGTCCTGACGGTGCAGCGCTTCACGGAACGAGACGAGGCCCTGGCCCTCGCCAACGACACCGAGTACGGCCTCACCGCCTTCGTGATGACGCATGACCTCGTGACGGCGCGGGTCGCGAGCGAGCGGCTCGCCTTCGGCATGGTCTGCGTCAACGACTGGCTCCCTGCCACCCCCGAGGCCCCCTTCGGCGGCGTGAAGGGTTCCGGGATCGGTCGCGAGACGGGCAGCGAGGGGCTGCACGAGTACCTGCAGGTCAAGACGGTCTTCACCGGCGACGTGCGCTGACGGCGCCGCGCGCTGCGCTCGAGCGTGTGTTGCACGCGTGCGAGTTTCACGCCAGCTCCCGTTTCGGACGTGCTACTTTCATCGACAGCCGTTTCGCGGTGCACCCACTCTCGTGCGCCACAGCGACCGTTGCGACGAAGGAGCCGTCATCATGCCGATACCCCGCCCGTCATCCCGAGTCGTCGTCACCGCCGCGCTCGCCGCCCTGCTCGTCGTCGGCGCAGCCGCGGCGCAAGGCTTCGACGATCCCGACTACGCCCAACTGTTCAGCGATTCGCTGCACGACCTGCCGATGCCCGAGCCGGGGCGCTTCTGGCTCGAGTTCGAGGGTGAGGTGCACGAAGGTGAACTGCGCGAGTGCGGGGTCGTCCTCGACCCTGCGGCAGGCGACGACTGGCACCGCTTCGATGCGTCGGGCAGCTGGCTGAACCAGGCGGGCCAGGCGCGCGCGTTCGAGGTGATCCGCTTCGTGAGCGACGTCGTGCCCAGCTGGCGCCATATTGGCCACGAGACCGACCGCGTCAGCGTGACGTCGCGGCTCGATGGCGACCTCGCGCTGGCGGCGTCTGGTTCGATCGATGCGGCGATGCCCCGCGCGCGGGCCGAAGCGATGCGAGTCGAGCCGCAGGGCGACCTGCGCATGCACGGCGCCGGCGACGCGCCGCTCACGCGCATCCTGGCCGATGGCATGCACGCCACGGTCGTCGCCGTCCTCGACGTGCACCCCGCACCGCCGAACCACGACTACTACACCGACGACACCGTCCACGTGACCGGGCCCATCGCGATCGCCATGCGTTGCGCGCCGTGAGGCTCCCCTGCGCCGCGGCCGGCGCCGCCATCACGCGGGGCGTGCTCGCGGCGGCCGTGACCCTCACGTTCGCCGCCGGCGCCGCGCTGGCGCAGGCGCCCGAGGAGCTGTTCGATCTCCGCT
Source organism: Trueperaceae bacterium (assembly GCA_003556805.1). Classification (GTDB taxonomy): domain Bacteria; phylum Deinococcota; class Deinococci; order Deinococcales; family Trueperaceae; genus CSSed10-48. The sequence goes on from PWQI01000025.1 coordinate 10,168, forward strand.
CGACGCTGCACACCGAGCCGCTTCACGACGCCCCCGTGCCCGACGAGCCGGGCCGGTTCTGGATCGAGCTCGACGGCGTCGTGCACCAGGGCGAGATCGCAGCGGGGTTCTGTGGCGCCAGGCTCTCCGGCGTGACGGAGCCGACGCCGGCGGCGCAGTACCGGTTCGGTGCGATGGCATCCTGGCGTAGCGCTGACGGTGCGGCGTGGCGCCTCGAGCTGATTCGCGTCATCCCCCTCGACGCAGACGCGTGGCGCTTCGGCGGTCACGAGAGCGACAACGTCACGCTCGTCCACCGTGAGGACGGCGACCTCGATCGGGTCGGGCGCACCGACTTCGACCTCGAGGCCGGCCTCTACTGGTTGGTGGCGTCCGCCAACCGCAGGCTGCCCGGCGACGAGACGATCCGTCGCAACGACGGCCCCGGACCGTTCCCGAGCGAGCTGTGGCCGATCGTGCGTGTCTCGGAGGACGGCCTGCGCGCGACCGCCGACGGTGTCCTGCGTCCGCCGGTGTCGGTTCCTGCCGAAGGCCCCGAGCTGCCCTTCCGCATCGCGGTGCACTGCCCGGCGCCCTGAGGAGCGGTTCGCTCACACGGGCCCCGGTGTGGTTGTAGACTCGCCCCCGCATGAGCCTTCCGCCCACGGACGACCCAGCCAGCGAGGTGACGGCCGATCCGCTCGCAGTCGAGACCGACGCCGGTTCCGAGGCGCGGATCGAGCCGAGCGAGCTGCCTGCCGAGGCGCTGAGCGAGCCGATCGCGGCTGGCGAGGAGCCGCCCGCCGAAGTCCCACCGGGCTCCGTCGTCAGCGCGGACTGGCTGCCAGACGACGTGCTGGCGCAGGTGCGCCGCACCATGCGGCTCTCGGTGTTCGAGGGCAGCCTGACGCAGATCTTCCTCAACTGGACCTCCGGCGCCGTGCTGATCGGCTACATGCTGCACGTCGGTGCGCGGCCTGGCGAGATCGCGCTGGTCGGCGCCGTGCCGCTGCTGGCGCAGGTGGCCTCGCCGTTCGCGGCCTTCCTCGCGGCGGTGCTGGGACGACGCAAGCTCCTGACGGTGCTGCTCGCGCTCGTCTCGCGCGCCAGCTGGTTGCTCGCCGCCGCGCTGCCGGCGCTGCCCGTGGCGCCGGAGCTGCGGCCGGTCTTCCTTGTCGGCCTGGTGCTGGTGGCGAGCTTCTTCCTCGCCGGCAACGGCACGCTCTGGACGGCCTGGATGGGCGACGTGGTGCCGGAGCGCGAACGCGGCCGGTACTTCGGGTTGCGCACCGGTATCACCGGCGTGGTGGGCATGCTCGCCAACCTACTGGCCGGTTGGTGGCTCGATCGCATCGGCGCCCCGCTGTCGTTCCAGGTGGTGATCGTCGTCGCCGTCGCGACGGCGTTGATCGGCGTGTGGATCTACTGGCAGCAGTACGATCCGCCCACGGTTCGCGAGCGTCTGCGGATGCGCGAGGTCGTCACGGTGCCGTTGGCCGACCCGGGGTTCCGGCGCTTCCTCGCCTTCGCCGTGTACTGGACCTTCGTGGTGTTCCTGGCCGCGCCGTTCGTGTTCCCCTACTTCCTCGACGAGTTGCAGCTCACCTTCACGCAGGTCGCCATCTGGTCCACGATCGCGGCCTCCGCCTCGATGGCGACGACCGTGCTGTGGGGGCGCGCTGCCGATCGCGTCGGCAACAAGGCCGTGTTGGCCATCGGCACGTTCGTCGCCGGCGTCGGGTTGCCGGGCGCGTGGATCGCGGCCGGGGCGAGTGGCTGGATCGGCTTCATCTGGATCTCGGCCGTGCTCGATGCGGTTGCCTGGGGTGCCATCGGCCCGGCGACGTTCAACCTGGCGCTCGTGTCCGCGCCGCGGCAGAACCGCGTGCTGTTCATCGCGATGTGGAGCCTCACGTCCGGGGTCGCGGGGTTCGCGGGCGGCGCGTTGTCGGGACCGCTGCTCATCGGCTTCCAGTCGCTCAGCGGCGGTCTGGGGCACGAGGGTTGGGTTGCGTACGGTTGGTTGTTCGCCCTCTCGGGCGTGCTGCGCGCGTTCACGTGGGTGCTGTTGCGGCGCGTTCCGGAGGCCAACGCCTGGCGCACGCGCGAGTTGCTGCGCAGCATGCGGACCGGCTGGAAGGGCGTCGGGTTCCCCTGGCGCTCGTGACCCTGGCGCTCGTGAGGCTGCCGCTCGTGACCCTGGCGCGTGGGCGCCGCTCCCACGTCCTACGCTCAGGCGCCGGTCGCGCGCACACCGGATTCGCTCACCAGGAAACGCACCAGCGCGTCGTGTGGCTCGCGCGGCACGCGGGGTACCACCAGGGCGTCGTGCACCACGCCGACCGTCTCGACGTGAGGTGGGAGGAGCGGCAGCAGGCGGTCGTAGTAACCGCGGCCGTAGCCGAGCCGCGCGCCTCCACGGTCGAAGCACAGCCCGGGCACCAGCACCACGTCGATCGTGTCCAGGGCCACGACCGGCGCGTCGGCGCGCGGCTGTAGGAAGCCGAGCGGGTGGCGCTCGAGCGCGGCGGGCTCGAGCGCGTGCACGCGAAGGCCGCCGCTCGCCGGTGTGCGTGTGGTCACCAGCAGGGGCAGGGGCAGAGGTGGGGGCGTCTCACCACGCGTCTCACCACCCGCGTGGCCACCCGTCTCGCCGCCGTGGATGCCGAATCGTAGCCCACCCGCCAGCGGGTCGAGTTCGCTGCCGAACGCGAGGTACACGAGCGCGACGCGCGCCCGGCGCCACGGCGTCCACGCGCGCAGGTGTTCGGCGACGGCGTGCTCGGCCGCGCGCCGGGGATCGGCTTCGGCGAGCGCTCGTCGCCGCGCTCGCGCCCAGCGGCGCCAGGCGGCCTTGCTCGCGCCCTCCGGGGGCAGCGGGGGTGTCTGGTCGTCTGGCACGTTGCTCACGAGCGTACCCTCCGTCGGCTGCGCGACCGCGGCGCGCCGCGGCGCCCGTCGATACTGATGCATGGCCACCACCGAGACCGTTCTGCACCACCTGACGGAGAAGCGCTTCGTCGGCGTCACGCCCGATGGCATGCGCGTGATGATCGACGGCGAAAGCGAGCACAAGACGGGCATGGGTCCGATGCAACTGGTGCTGAACGCGGTCGCGGGGTGCGCCGCTTACGACGTCGTCGAGATGCTGCGCAAGCGCAAGCTGAGCGTGCGCGGGTACCGCGTCGAGGCGACCGGCGAGCGCGCCGAAGGCACGCCCAGCCCGTTCACGAAGGTCCACACGCGCCACGTCTTCGACGTCCCCGGTCTCGACCAGCGCACGGCCGAACGCTTCGTCGAGCTGGCCGTGACGAAGTACTGCTCGGTGGCCAGCAGCCTCCACGCCGAGCAGACCTTCGAAGCCGTGCTCGAGCACGACGAGGCCGAGAGCGGCGCCACGTCCGGCCCGGTCGGCGAACCCGCCGAGGCGACCACCGCCGACGACGCGTGAGCAAGGCCTGACGACGACGCGGCGGCGGCCCGCTGGTAGGCTTGAGGCGCCGTGAGCGACATCGACCTGCATGACCCAGCGCTCTACTTCAACCGCGAACTCGCTTGGCTCGCGTTCAACGAGCGGGTGCTTGACGAGGCACGCGATGCCGAGGTGCCGCTGCTGGAGCGGTTGAAGTTCCTGGCGATCTTCAGCTCCAACCTCGACGAGTTCGTGATGATCCGCTACGCGGGCCTCAAGGAGCAGCAAGCCGCTGGCGTCGAGCGACGCTCCTTCGACGGCATGACGGTCGAGGAGCAGATCGAGGCCGTCAGCCGGCGCTTGCACCCGATGGTGCTGCTGCACCGGCAGGTGCTGCGCGACGAGGTGCTGCCGGCGCTCACGGAGCACGGCATCCGCATCGTCGCGATGCGCGACCTGAGCGTCGGTGAGCACGAAGTGGTCGAGCGCTTCTTCGAGCACGAGCTCTACCCCGTCCTCACCCCGCTCGCCGTCGATGCCTCCCCCCCCTTCCCGCGCCTGCCGAACCTGTCCTTCTCGCTGCTCCTGCAGGTGGTCGACGAGCACGAGGGCGTGGAGCGAACGGCGATCGTGCAGGTGCCGTCGGTGCTGCCGCGGTTCGTGCGCCTGCCCGGGCCGGGCCATCGCTTCGTGATCCTCGAGGACGTGATCCGGCACAAGGTCGAGGCGCTCTTCCCCGGCCACACGGTGCGCAGCATCCACGGCTTCCGCATCACCCGCAACGCCGACATCGAGATCGCCGAGGACGAGGCCGACGACCTGCTGCAGGCCATCGAGGACGAGGTGCGTCGCCGCCGCTGGGGCGACGCGGTGCGCCTCGAGGTGATCGCCGACATGCCGGCGGTGTGGCGCGAGCACCTGCGCCGGACGCTGCACCTCGATCCCCACGACGTCTACGAGGTGCCGAACCACCTCAACGTGACCGACTTCATGGAACTCGCCCTGCTCGACCTGCCAGAGCTGCGCGACCCGCCGTTCACCAACCGGCTCCCGACGGAGTACCGCGAGGCTGGCGGCGTGTTCGAAGCGATCCGCCGCCAGGACGTCTTGGTGCACCATCCGTTCCACGCCTTCGACGCGGTGCTGCAACTGCTCGAGGCGGCCGTCGACGACCCCGACGTGCTGGCGATCAAGCAGACGCTCTACCGCGTCGGGCGGATGTCGCCGGTGGTGGCGGCGCTGGCGCGGGCGGCCGGCAACGGCAAGCTGGTCACGGCGCTGGTCGAGCTGAAGGCGCGTTTCGACGAGGAGAACAACATCGTCTGGGCGCGCGAGCTCGAGCGTGCCGGCGTCCATGTGGTGTACGGCTTCGCCGGTCTCAAGACGCATTGCAAGACGCTGCTCGTGGTGCGCCGCGAGCGCGACGCGAGCGGTGCCAGCGTGATCCGTCGCTACGTGCACTTGGGCACCGGCAACTACAACCCCTCAACCGCGGCGCTCTACACCGACTTCGGCCTGTTGACGTGCGACGAAGACCTGGGCGCCGACGTCTCCGACCTGTTCAACGTGCTGACCGGGTTCAGCGCCCAGAAGAGCTGGAGGAAGCTGTGGGCGGCCCCCACGACGCTGCGTCGCGAACTCCTGGCGGCCATCGAGCGCGAGGTGGCGCACGCCGCAGCGGGGAGGCCGGCGGGGATCGTCGCGAAGATGAACAGCTTGGTCGATCCCGAGGTGATCCGGGCGCTCTACGGCGCCTCTCGGGCGGGCGTTGAGATCGACCTGCTCGTGCGCGGCATCTGCTGTCTACGACCGGGCGTCCAGGGCGTGTCGGAGACGATCCGCGTACGCAGTGTGGTGGGGCGCTTCCTGGAGCACTCGCGGGTCGTGTGGTTCCGCGACGGCGGGCGCGACACGATGATGCTCGGCTCGGCCGACTGGATGCAGCGCAACCTCAACGCGCGCGTCGAGGCCGTCTTCCCGGTCGACGACCCCAGCCTGAAGCGCAAACTGCAGCAGGTGCTCGACATCCAATGGCGCGACACGGTGAAGGGGCGCGAGCTGCACGCCGACGGCGTCTACCGGCACGTGAAGCGGCGGCCTGGTCAGCGCAAGGTCGACTCCCAACGACGCCTGCTCGAGCTGTCGGCGCGCCGGGCGGCGGAGGGATCACGCGAGGCGCGTCGCTGAGGCGAACATGTCTGGGTCGGTGGCACCAATCGCTGACGGCGTGCTCTGGGGTTTGCGCTCAGGCCTGGATCGGCCCGGGGCCACCGCGTGGCGGTTCGCTGGCGCCGGCCTGGCCGGCCGCGAAGCCCGTCTGGAGACCCATCAGGTAGCCCAGCTTGAGCATGAACAGCAGGGTGTCGTGGTCGCCATCGGCGACGCGTGCCCGGACGTACTCGGCGGTGCCCTCGGGCAACGCGATCGCGCCGATCTCGTCCGCGTAGCGCGTCCGCATCTCGTTCAGGAAGGCTTCGATGAGCTTCGTGGCGTCGTCGTCCATGGCGTCGCCTCTGATCGTACGACGCAGCGACGCTCAGGACCGCAAGCGCGCCGGCATGAACCACACCTCGGTGCCCGGACCGGCCTGGGCGAGCTGCCACAGGTCGCGCGGGTCGACGACGGCCGGGACCGCGTAGCCGCCGGTGCGGCCACGGTCCGCGAGCAGCACCAACGGCTGGCCGTCGCCTGCGACCTGAACGGCGCCTCGCGGCACGCCTTGGGAGCGGACGTCGTGCCGTTCGAGGCGCAGCGGCGGCCCGTCGAGGCGCGCACCGGTGCGATCGCGCGCCTCGAGGTGCCAACTCGTGCCGACCAGGGCGCCCCACGCGTCGGCCGTGGCCTGCGGTCCGGGGTACACGCGCAGGTAGGCACGGCCGCCGTAGCGCGGCCGGCCGATCCACGTGCGCGGTGTGCCGGCGGGACCGTCCGCGGCGAGGCGGTCGCCGGCCCGGAGCGGCCGTCCGATGCCGGCGCGCGCGTCGGTGCTGGGCACCGCGGACAGGGTGGGGTGCACTCGCTCCGGCCACGGCCAACGGAACCCGCCGGCCACGGCCAGCACGCTGGTGCTGCCGGAGCCTCCAGCGGCGGGTCGCAGGGCGACGTGCACGCCGGCAGCGAGCGCGTGGGGGCGCCAGGTGGCGGCCTCGGCGCCGTCGACGAAGAGCCGCGCGCCGCCTCCCGTGACGGCGAGCGTGGTCGCGCGCTCGAGCGTGAAGCGCGCTCGCGGCACGATCAGTTCGAGGGCCGCGGCGCGCCGCGGCGCGCCGACGATCTCGAGGGCCGCATCGAAGGCCAGCGGATCGAGCGCGCCGCTCTGCGCCATGCCGTGATGCGCGACCCCCCAGCGGGGCGTGCCCTGGAGGGTGGCGGCACCGGACCAGACCTCGTCGATGCGTAGCACGGCGTCGTCGACGACGAGTGGCGCGTCGTCGTCGCCCTCCTGCGGGTCCGTGAAGGGGGCACCGTCCGGCAGGGCGACGAAGCGGAGCGTGTCGCCGCCCGCGAGGAGCGTGGGAGCTGCTCGACTCGGATCGAACAGCCGAGCCTCGGTCGTCCCGAGCACCCACCACCCCCCCGGGCTGGCGCTGGGGTAGATGCCGGCCTGGCCGTCTGCGACGGCGACCGCCCCAGCCGGCACCCTCGCCTCCGGGCGCTCGCGGCGCGGCAGCGCCAGCACCTCGGGGAGGCCGTACAGGTACGGGAAGCCGGGCGTGAAGCCGATGAACGCGACGGTGTAGCTGGCTCCGGCGTGCGCTTCGACCAGCGCCTGCCAGGATCGACCGGTGGCGCGCTCCAACTCCTCGCGGTCGGCCCGGTCGCCGTAGCGGACGGTCAGCTCGTGATGGCGGGGACCCGGAACGGTGGTCGAGTCGTCGCTCTCGTCGCTGCGAGCGCCGCTGCGTGTCGCTGCGCCCGGCGTGGTGAGCCAGCGCAACACCTCACCGGCGTCCGCCCCGGCGCGGAACTCCGCCAGGAGGCCGCCGTAGGCGGGGAGCAGGTCGTACGTGCTGCGCGGGCGCGACGACCACAGCGCTGCACGGCGCTGAGCGAGGCGCAGGGCGAGCGCCGCGGACGGCGGCGCGTCGACATCGAGGTACGCAGCGCCGCTGCCGGCGCTGCGGGCGCGCCAGCGCAGGCCGTCCGTGTCGGTGACGCTCGCCTCGGGTCGCTCGGCCACGGCCACGGCCGTCAGGCGGAGGCGGGCTGGAGGCGCACGCCGGCGGCGGCCAGGGCGTCGCGCACGCGCCGCGCGACGATGACCGAACTGACGCCGTCGCCGTGCAGGCACAGCGTCGCAGGTGCGAACCGCAGCGTGCTGCCGTCGACCGCCGTCACGACCCCATCGCGGGCGAGGCGCACGGCGCGCTCGGCGATCTCGTCGACGTCGTCGAGGAGCGCGCCGGGCCGGTGCCGTGGCACCAGGCCGCCATCGGGCAGGTAGGCGCGGTCGAGGAACGCCTCGGGCAGCACCCGCAGGCCCGCCTCCTCCATCACGTCTTCGGCGCGCGAACCGGCGCGGACCATCACGGGCAGGCTGGCGTCGAAGGCCGCCACGGCCTCGGCCAGCGCCTCGGCCGTGGCCGGGTCCTCGCACACCGCGTGGTAGAGCGCCCCGTGCGGTTTGACGTGCCGCAGTGGCTCACCCTCGGCGTGACAGAGCGCCTGCAGCGCACCGAGCTGGTAGAGCACGTCGTCGCGGATCTGGTGTGGGGGGAGCGCCATCGGAACGCGGCCGAAACCGCGCAGGTCGGGATAACTCGGATGCGCCCCGATCGCCACGCGATGCGTGGCGGCGAGGCGGATCGCGGCTCGGAGCACCGTCGGGTCGCCGGCGTGGAAGCCGCAGGCCAGGTTCACCGACGTCAGTGACGGCACGAGGGCCGCCTCGTCCACGACCTGCCAGCGTCCATACGACTCGCCCAGGTCCCCGTTCAGGTCGATGACCATGGCCCATCCTACCGAGCCGAGCAGGCGCTCAGTGCTGGAGCACGGCCTTGAGGAACTCCTGCGTGCGCGGGTTCGACGGTGCGGTGAAGATGTCGGCCGGCGGGCCCTGCTCCGCCACCTGACCGTTGTCGAAGAACACCACCCGGTCGGCGATGTCGCGCGCGAAGCTCATCTCGTGCGTCACGATCAGCATCGCCATATCGCCTTCCTCGGCGAGCTTGCGGATGATCGACAGCACCTCGCCCACCAGTTCGGGGTCGAGCGCGCTGGTGACCTCGTCGAAGAGCATCACCTTCGGACGCATGGCCAGCGCGCGCGCGATGGCGACGCGTTGCTTCTGGCCACCCGAGAGCTGCGACGGGTAGGCGTCCAGCTTGTCGCCCAGACCGACCATCTCGAGCAGGCCGGTCGCGCGCTCGGTGGCCTCGGCCTTGCTCAGGCCGAGCACGTGGATGGGCGCCTCGGTGACGTTGCGCAGCACCCGCATGTGGGGGAAGAGGTTGAAGTGCTGGAACACCATGCCGATGTTGGTGCGCACCTTGCGCAGGTGGCGCTCGTCCGCGGGGACGAGGCGGTCGCCGACGCGGCGATGGTAGAGGTGCTCGCCGTCGACGACGATCTCGCCGCTGTCGGGTCGCACGAGCGTCATGAGCACGCGCAGGATCGTGGTCTTGCCCGATCCCGAGGGGCCGATGATGGCGACCTTCTCGGCCGGCCCCACGTCGAAGTCGAGGTCGCGTAGCACGTGCAGGTCGCCGAAGCGCTTGTTGACGCCGCGGAAGCGGACGATCGGGTCGCCGGCGTCGGGGGCGCTCGTGGGCGCCGGGGTGTCAACGGTTGCGTGCAAGGCGGGCCTCCAGGCGGTTCACGAGCAGGGCGGCGGGGTACGACATCAGGAAGAAGATGGCGCCGACGAGCGTGTAGGGCTCGACGTAGTTGAACGAGCGCGAGCCGATGATCTTGGCGGTCTGCATCAGCTCGGTGACGGTGATGGCCGAGAGCAGCGGCGTCTCCTTGAACATGACGATGAAGTAGTTGCCGAAGGCGGGCACCATCGGCGGTACGGCCTGGGGCAGCACGATGGTGCGCCAGATGTGCAATCGACCGAAGTTGAGGGCGGTCGCCGCCTCCCATTGGCCTTCGTCGACGCTGGCGATCCCCGCCCGGTAGACCTCGGAGAGGTAGGCGCCGTAGTGCAGGCCGAGTCCGATCACGCCGGTGGTGAAGGCGTCGAAGCGTATGCCGTAGGCGGGGAGCAGGAAGTACAGCACGTACAGCTGCACCAGCAGCGGCGTGCTGCGCAGGAACTCGACGACGAAGCCGGCTGGCCACGAGATGGGCCGCGGGCCGCGCCGCAACAGCGCGAACGCGAGGCCGATCACCACGGCGAGCGCGAAGCCGACGACCGTGGCCTGCAGCGTGATGACCGCCGCGCGCAGCAGTTGCGGCAGGATGCTGAGCGCGAACTCGCCGTCCCACCTGAAGGTGATGAAGTCGAACACGGCTCAGGCCTTCCTGTACGCGCTGGCCCGGCGCTCGACCCAGCGCACCGCGAGCGTCATGGGGTAGGCCAACGCGAAGTAGAGGACGAGCAGCCACAGGAAGATCTCGGTGGTGCGGCCGGTGGTCTGCTGCAGCGCCACGCCCTGGAAGGTGACATCCGGGATGGTGATGAGCGACACGAGCGCGGTCGCCTTTAGCAGCTCGATCAACAGGTTGCCGAAGGGCGGCAGCATCAGCACGAACGCCTGTGGCAGCACCACGCGACGCATGCGCAGGGCAGGTGTCATGTTGAGCGCGATCGAGGCCTCGATCTGACCAGTGGGCACCGAGCGGATCGCACCCCGCACGATCTCCGCTCCGTACGCGCCGATGTTGAGCGCCAACGCCGCCACGCCGGCGACGAACGGGGTCAAGGTGATGCCGAACAGCGGGAGGGCGAAGAAGAACCAGAACATCTGCACGAGCACCGACGTGCCGCGGAACACCTCGACGTAGGCGCCGGCCAGGAAGCGGATCGGCGCGAACGGCGACAGCCGGCCGAGGCCGGCGACGATGGCGATCGCGAACGCCAACGCGGCCGACGTGAGCGTGAGCCGAACGGTGACGTCGAGCCCTCGCAACAAGATGGGGACGAGGTCGAATCCCATGGCGAATGCTCCTCAGCCGGCCACACGCGGCTCGGCGCCGTCACCTTCCGCGAGGGCCTGGTCGAGATCGTCGATGAGGTCGTGCACGTCTTCGATGCCGCAGGAGTAGCGCACGAGCGCCTCGGGGATGCCGAGCGCTGCGCGCTCGGCGGCGGTGAGCTCGACGTGCGAGCCGGTGCGCGGTGGCGCCACCACGGTCTCGACGGCGCCGAGGTTGGCCGCGCGGTGCGCGTAGCGTAGCCGCGGCAACACGCGTTCGACCGCAGCGAAGCCGCCGCGGAGTTCGAACGCCAGCATGCCGCCGAAGCCGCCGGGCATCTGGCGCGCCGCGACATCGAAGTTCGGGTGCTCTTCGAGGCCGGGGTAGTAGACCGCCGTGACGGCGGGGTGCTCGCGCAGGTGCCGTGCGATCCGCATGGTGCTGACGTTCTGGCGTTCGACGCGCAGGCCGAGCGTCTTCATGCCGCGCAGCAGCAGGTAGGCGGCCTCCGGGTGGAGTGCGGCGCCGTCGACCTCGCGGTAGCGGAAGACGCGCTCGACGAGCTCGGCAGCGCCAGCGAGGACGCCGCCGAGGGCGTCGGCGTGGCCGCCGAGGTACTTCGTGGCGCTGTGGACGACGAGGTCGGCCCCGAGCTCGAGCGGACGCTGGTTGATGGGCGTAGCGAAGGTGTTGTCGACGACGACGATCGCGCCGGCCGCCGTAGCGCGGCCCGCGAGACGCTCGAGGTCGAGCACCTTGCAGGTCGGGTTCGTCGGGCTCTCGAGGTAGAGGAGGCTCAGGCCGTCGTCGATGGCCCGTTCGATGGCGGCGTGGTCGAGCGTGTCGCACAGCGTGACGTTGACGCCGAAGCGCTGCAGGTGGTGGCTCAGCACGCGGGTGGTGCCGCCGTAGGTGTCCTTGATGGAGACGACCCGGTCGCCAGGCGAGAGCAGCGCGAGGAGGGTATCGCTGATGGCGGCCATGCCGGTCGCGAAGCTCGTTGCGGCCTCGGCCCCCTCCAGCACGCGCAGCTTCTCCTCGAACACCTGCACGGTCGGGTTGGTGTTGCGGCCGTAGATGTGGCCCTCGGCCTCGCCGACGGCGACGGCGCGCCAGGCGTCCACGTCGTCGTAGCCGAACGAGACGCTGTGGACGACCGGCACCTGGGTGGCGCGGTCCTGGAACGCTCGCTGCTCGCCGGCCCACACGGCTTGGGTGTGGCGGGAAGGGCGACGGTCGTCTGGCATGGTCGACTCCTGATCGTGGTGCACGGTCGGGGCGAGCGGTCCCTCGGCGGGATGGGAGTGCTGCGTGGTCGGACGGGGGCGCAGGGGTTCGGTGGTCAGATAGGCGAGGACTGCGCTGGTTGGGAGGAGCCGGCGCCGCGCGCCCGGAGATAGGGCAGGTGCGCGGCGCGGCTCGCGACCGATCGGTCTGCCGGCGTTCGCGGCGGCCAGCGCCGCCGCGAACGCCGACCCCGCAGGCTCAGCGGTAGCTGTCGCCGCAGAGCTCGGCGGAGGTCATGTCGCCGGGGAACTCCGTGTCGCCGAAGCCGAACTCGCCGATGATCTCGGCCAACTCACTGGAGGCCCGCAGTTCGTGGAGCACCTCGTTGAAGGCGTCGCGGAAGGCTCCGTCGTCGGGGTGGAACGCGGCGGCGCCGTAGGAGATCACGGTCTCGCCGTCGATCACCGGTTGCTCGAACTCTTCGACGAACGCCACGCCGTCCGTGAGGTCGGCGATGTTGCGCATGGTGAGCGAGGTGCCGGTGAACACGTCGATGCGATCGGCGGTGAGGCCGGCCATGCCGCTGGGGGCGTCGGGGAACGTGACGATCTGGCTCTCGTCGACGCCCATGGCGACCATGTAGTCGTACTCGAGCCAGCCGGCTCCGGTACCGACGCGGATGCTGGGATCGTTCGCGATGTCGGTGTAGCTCGTGATGCCCATGGGGTTGCCCGTGGGCACGACGATGCCCTCGCCGATGCGGTACTCGGGGTCGGCGAAGGCGACCTGCTCGCAGCGCACCGGGGTGACGTACATGCCCGCGGTGATGACGTCGAAGCGTCCGGCTTGCAGGCCGGGGATGAGCGAGCCGAACTCGGTGAGCACGCCGTCCATCTCCTCGATGCCGAGGCGCTGGAAGATGGCGCGCGCGACCTCGACGGCCTCACCGGTCAGGGTGCCGTCAGGTTGGGCGTAGGCGTAGGGGACTTCGTTGGCGAAGCCGACACGGATGAAACCGCGCTCGCGGGCTTGCTCGAGCGTGTCTTGAGCGAAGCCGGCGCCGATCAGGGCGAGTACGGCGAGGATGAAGGCGCTGATACGTAGGTGCTGCATGGTTCCTCCCTCACGTGGAGTGATGGGGGCGTAGCGTGGATGATGGACTCAGTTGCTCAGTCGGGTGTCACCTCCGTCCCGTCGGCGGCGCGAAGCACCTCGTCGACCAGGTCTTGGCCGGCGAGGACGGCGTTCATGCGGCGGAGGCACGCCTGGAAGTGGTGCCGGCGAACCTCGGAGACGCGGCGCACGTCCTTGGCGACGAGGGCGTCGCGGACCGCGTGGATCTCCTCGACGATCGCGTCGACCTCTCGCACCCACGTCATCTCGGGGAGCAGCTGGAGCCAGACGCGCGAGGTCTGGTAGAAGAAGCGGTCGGTGACCTCGCGCAGCGGTCGGTTCCCGGTCAGGCGACCGAGCTCTTGGTGGAACGTCTGGTAGAGGCTGCCGAGCGCACGCGGTCGGGCGTCGTGGTCGCGAAGCGCCGCCACGCCCTCGCCGAGGTCGTCGAGCAGGGCGATGTCGCGGTCGGTCATCCGACCCGGTGGGAGTTCGGCGACGAGATCGATGAGCTTGAGCCGGAGCGCGTACACCTGCGTCAGCTCGCGTAGGTCGAGTGCCGTGACGATCGTACCGAGCGCCGGCTTGCTCTCCACGAGCCCGTCGAACTCGAGCGCGTGCAGCACGCGCCGTATGGGCGTGCGGCTGACGCCGAACTCGGCCGCCAGCTTGTTCTCGCTCAGGACCGCGCCCGGCCGATAGTCGAGGAGGCAGATCCGGTCGCGCAGCTCGGTGTACAGCTCCATGAACCTGCTCCGGCTGGTGCCGTCCAGGTGGACGTCGTCCGAGCGCTCGCGCCGTTGCATGCGTCCTCCTCCGTC
>PWQI01000143.1 GCA_003556805.1 Trueperaceae bacterium
GGGCCAACCTGCGCGTCGTCAAGCGCGCGGGCAAGCTCGCAGCCCTCGAAGGCGCCCTGGTAGGGCACGTCCTGGACGGCCATCTGGCGTTGGGCCACACCCGCTGGGCCACCCACGGGCGACCCAGCGACGCCAACGCCCACCCGCACCTCAGCGAGGACGGCCGCCTGGCCGTGATCCACAACGGCATCATCGAGAACTACCTGCCGCTGCGCGAGGCGCTCACGGCCAGCGGCCACGTCTTCGAGTCCGAGACCGACAGCGAGGTGCTGGTCCACCTGATCGAGCACGACTTCGCAGGCGACCTCGCCGACGCCATGCGCTCGGCGCTGCGCCAGGTGCGCGGCGCCTACGCTCTCGTCGCCATGCACAGCGAGCGCGACGAGGTGGTCGCGGCCCGCGCCACCAGCCCGCTCGTGATCGGCCTGGGCGACGGCGAGCAGTGGCTCGCCAGCGACGTCCCCGCGCTGCTGCCCTACACCCGCCGCGTGGTGTACCTGCTCGACGGCGACGTGGCCGTCATGACGCGCGCCGGCGTGCATATCACCGACCTGGACGGCGCGATCGTCGACCGGCCCGTCGAGATCATCGACTGGGACGCCGAGGCGGCCGAGAAGGGCGGCTACGAGCACTTCATGCTCAAGGAGATCGACGAGCAGCCCAGCGTGCTGCAGCAGACCCTCGGCGGTCGCTTCCGACCCGACGGCCTCGACGTCGACCTCGACCTGGCGCTCGACCCCACCGCCATCGACCGGGTGGTGATCACGGCGGCGGGCACCGCCTCGTACGCCGGCATGGTGGGGGCGACCATGATCGAGTCGTTGGCGCGCCTGAGCACCACCGTCGAGGTCGCGAGCGAGCTGCGCTACCGCGACCCCGTCATGGACGCGCGCACCCTCGTGATCGCGGTCTCGCAATCGGGCGAGACCATCGACACGCTCGAGGCGATGCGCGAGGCGAAGCGCCGCGGGGCGCGCACCCTGGCGGTCTTGAACGTCAAGGGCTCGAGCCTCAGCCGTGAGGTCGACGACGTGCTGTTCGTCCACGCCGGGCCCGAGATCGGCGTCGCCAGCACCAAGGCGTACATGGCGATGCTGGCGGCCTTCGCGCTGCTGGCGATCCGGCTGGGGCGCGGCCGCGGCACACTGAGCGACGAGCGCGTGGCCGAGCTCGTGGCGGGCCTGCGCGGCCTGCCTCACGCCGTCGAGGAGGCGCTGGCGACGCGCGACCGCGTGCGCGTTTTGGCCGAGCGCATGGCAAGTGCCCGCAGCGCGCTGTTCCTGGGGCGTGGCGTCAACGTCGCGACCGCCTTCGAGGGCGCGCTGAAGCTCAAGGAGATCTCGTACGTGCACGCCGAGGCGTACCCGATGGGCGAGATGAAGCACGGGCCCATCGCTCTGATCGAGCCGAGCGTGCCGGTGGTGGCGATCGCGACCGCCAGCGCGCGCTACGACAAGACGGTCGCGAACCTGCAGGAGGTCCGGGCGCGCGACGGGATCGTGATCGCCGTGGCAAGCGAGGGCGACGAGGTGATCGCGTCGCACGCCGACGAGGTGATCTACGTGCCGCGCGTCATGGAACTGCTCTCACCGCTCGTCAACGTGGTGCCGCTGCAGCTGCTCGCCTACGAGACGGCGCTGGCGCTCGGCCGCGACGTCGACCAACCGCGCAACCTCGCCAAGAGCGTGACGGTGGAGTGACCTTCGCTGAGCGGCTGCGAAGCAGCCGTTCAGCCGTCAACGGCTCGTGACGATCCAGATGATCGAGCCGAGAACCGCCGCCCACAGCAGCCAGCGCAGCGTGCGCGCGCTGCTCGAGGCGGCCGCGCCGCGGCGCCCGCGCCCCAGGCGCGAGCGCGCCTCCTCGGCTTCACGTCGGCCCGACTCGCGCTGCGCGCGCTTCAGGCTCTGCACGCTGCGCGCCAGGTTGCCCTTGCGGCGCAGCGCCACGCCCAGGTTGTGGTGGGCGTTGGCGAAGCCGTCGTTCAGCCGGATCGCGCGCTCGTAGTCTTTGATCGCGCCGTCGACGTCGCCGTCTTCGAGCTTGAGGTTGCCGAGGTTGGTGAGCGCGCGGAAGTGGTTCGGGTCGAGCTCCAGCGCCTGCTCGAAGCGTTCGCGCGCGGCGGCGCTGTCGCCGTCATACACGGCCAGCGTGCCGAGCAGCGTGGCCGCCTCGGCCGGGAACGGCGTGCCGTCCAGCGCCGCCAGGGCGGTGCGCGCTTCGTCGGGCTCGCGCTTGTCGAGCGCAGCGGAGGCCGTGGCGAGGCCCTCGAGGTCGCTCTCGATCGCGTCCCAGGGCAGCTCCTCGGGCCTGGGGTCGATGCGCTCGAGCGCCGTTTTGGCGCGCGCGAAGGCCTTGTCGCGCGTCGCGGCCAGCGCGTCGCCCAGGCCCGTGAGCGCGGCATCCAGGTCGGGGTCGTCGCCACCGGTGATGCGGTAGGTCTGTGCCGCGAGGTCGTAGCGCCCGCGGGCCACGTGCTCGCGCCAGTCGGCGGCGGCGGCCGCTGCGGCGTCTACTGGCGGCTGCGTATCGGGTACGTCCGTCATCCGTCCACTCCCATGACCTCACGGTACCGCGCGATGTACTCGCGCGCCGACGCCTGCCACGACCTGTCGTGCGACATCGCGAGCCGTTGCATCGCGCGCCACGCCACGCCGTCCCAGGCCGAACGCGCTTCGAGCGCCGCGGCGACGAGCGCCTCGGCGCTGGCGTCCTCGAACACGAAGCCGTCGCGCTGGTGCGTCACGGTGTCGCGCAGGCCGCCCGTGGCGCGCACGATCGGCAGGGTGCCGTAGCGCTGCGCGATCATCTGCGACAAGCCGCAGGGCTCGAAGCGACTCGGCACGGCCAGCGCGTCGCTGCCGGCGTAGATGCGGTGCGCCAGCCCTTCGTCGTGCGCCGACCGGAACGCGACGCGGCCGGGCGCGTCCGCCTCCGCCTCGGTCGCCAGGCGCTCGAGCTCGGGGTCGCCGCGGCCCAGCAGGGCCAAGCGCCAGCCCTGCTCGAGCAGCTCCGGGAGCGCGGCGAGCAAGAGGTCGATGCCCTTCTGGTCGGCCAGCCGGGTGACCACGCCGAGCACGGGTCCGCCGTCGTCGAGGGAGAGCTCGTCGAGCAGCGCCGTGCGACACGTGGCCTTGCCCGAGACGTCGGCGGCGTTGTAGTTCGCCGCCAGGTGCTCGTCGCTCGCGGGGTCCCAGAGCAGCGTGTCGATCCCGTTCAGGATCCCCACCAGGCGCTGCCCCAGGGCTGCGAACGTGGTCTCGAGGCCGAAGCCGTAGGCCGGGTCGCTGAGTTCCTCGGCGTAGCTCGGCGACACCGTCGTCACCACGTCTGCGAAGCCGACGGAGGCGCGCAGCAAGTTGGCCTGCTCGTCGTGCTCGAGGTGGCTGCCGATCAGCTCGAGCGGCAGGCGCGCCCAGTGCAGGACGTGCGCGAGCGGCGCGACGCCCTGGTACTGGACGTTGTGGACGGTCGCGACGCTCGGACGGCCCGGGAAGCCGTCCGGCAGGTGCCACGCGCGCTCGAGCAGCACCGGCAGCAGGCCGGCGTGCCAGTCGTGGGCGTGCACCACGTCGGGGACGAACCCGACGCGGGCGGCGACGGCGGGCACGGCGCGGCAGAAGCGCGCGAAGCGGCGCACGTCGTCGGCGTAGCCGTAGGCCTCGTCGCGCCGGAAATCGGGGTGGCCGACGAACGCGTAGCGCACGCCGTCTCGCTCGAGCGTGCCGACGCCGACGCTCTCGACGCCGTCGGCGAAGGGCACGTCGACGTCGCCGATCCACAGCGGCTCGGCGTCGCCGCCGAGCCGGGCGTACCACGGGGTCACGACCAGGACGTCGATGCCTTCCGCCGCCAACGCGGCGGGCAGTGCGGCGGCGACGTCACCCAGGCCACCGGTCTTCGAGAACGGCGCCACCTCGGCGCTGGCATGGAGGATCTTCACGCGGCGACCATACCGCGCTCGGTGCGTGCGGCGTTACAGTTCTCATGCCCGTGCGTCCATATACTCGGGCCATGACGAACCCCGCGACGGCACCCGCATGAGACGCCGCCTCATCCCGGTCACCGTGGTGGCTGCCCTGCTCGCGACCGTACTGGTCGTGCAGGCGCAGCTCTCGCGCGACTACACGTCCGAGTTCATGAACAACCCGGCTGGGCGCGCCCTCGTACAGACGTACGGCGCACTCAAGTCCGGTTACCTGAGCGACATCGACGACGACGCCGTCATCCGCGGCGCCATCACGGGCATGCTCGAGGCCCTCGACGACCCGTACACCTACTACCGCGAGCCGCGCAGCGCCAGCATCGACGCCCAGGACCGCACCGGTTCGTTCGAAGGCATCGGCGTGGCCCTGACCACGCTCAACCGCTCGACGGGCCGCGGTGTCGAGGTCCTCAACGTCTACCGCGACGGACCGGCCTGGGACGCCGGCGTGCGGCGCGGCGACATCTTCATGGACGTCGACGGTGTCGACGTCTCGAACGTGACGACCACCGAGCTCGTCGACCTGGTGCGCGGACCGCGCGGCACGACCGTGCGCATCACCTTCCAGCGCCCCGGCGAGAGCGAGAAGGTCACGTTCGACATCGTCCGCGACACGATCGAGTTGATCGAGGTGTCGACGGCCATGATCGACGACGACATCGGCTACCTGTCGCTCCGCACCTTCGGCAACCAGCGCGTCCACGAGCAGCTGGTCGAGGGGCTCGCCAGGTTGCAGCTCGACGGCGCCACCTCGCTTGTGCTCGACCTCCGCGACAACGGCGGCGGCCTGCTGACCCAGGGGATCTTGGTGGCCGACGAGTTCTTGGGGAGCGGCGACATCGTGTTCCAGCGCGCTCGCGGCGTGACGCAGCGCCTCGCCACCGCCGATCCCACCGGCTCGGTCGACATCCCGATGGTGGTGCTGGTGAACCGGCAGTCCGCCTCGGCCTCCGAGATCGTGGCCGGCGCGCTGCAGGACAACGGCCGGGCGCTCGTGATCGGCGAGAACACCTTCGGCAAGGGCGTCGCCCAGAGCGTCATCTCGCTCGCCGACGGCGGCCAGCTGGCATACATGTCGTTCGAGTGGCTCACGCCCCAGCGCCGCAGCATCACCGAAGAGGGCATCACGCCCGACGTGATGATCCGCGACACGCGCCTGGCGCAGACCGTGTTCGTCGACGGCCGTGGCGGCTTCGAGGGGCAGTCCGTCGAGATCGTCATCGACGGCGAGGTCGTCGGCACCGGCACGGTGGACGAAGACGGCACCTTCTCGATCATCACGACCGGCGCGCGTCCAGAGCTCTCCGAAGTGCAGGGCGAGGCCCTGATCGACGTCGACAGCGACGCGATCCTGGCGCGCGGCATCGAGGCGCTGCGGGCCGGGGAGTCACCGCCGGTGGCGGCGCGCTGAGCAGCGACGCCTCGGCGCCACGGGCGCCGCGAGCGGGAGGGGCGACGTGATCGAGGTCGACGCGCTGCACAAGCGCTACGGCGCGCTGCGCGCCGTCGACGGCGTCGCCTTCACCGTCGCGCGCGGCGAGGTGGTCGCCTTGCTCGGCCCGAACGGGGCCGGCAAGTCGACCACCATCAAGTGCATCACCGGACTGGTTCGCCCCAGCGCGGGTGCGGTGCGGCTCGATGGCTTCGACGTGGTCAGCCAGGGCGACCGCGCCAAGGCGGCGCTCGGCTACGTGCCCGACCGGCCGTACCTGTACCCGAAGCTGACGGGGCGCGAGCTGGTGCGCTTCATCGGTCGCCTGCGGCGCGTGCCCGACGCCGAGCGCCAGGCCGAGCGCTGGCTCGACGCCTTCGCCCTGACGGAGGCGCAGAACGCGTTGATCGAGACGTACAGCCACGGCATGCGGCAGCGGCTCACCTTCGTGACCGCGCTGCTGCACGACCCGCGGGCGCTCGTGGTCGACGAGCCGATGGTCGGTCTCGACCCGCGCGCCGCCCGCCAGGTCCGCGATCTCCTGCGGCGCCACGCCGAGCGCGGCCGCGCGGTGCTGCTGACCACCCACTCGATGGACGTCGCCGAGGCCGTCGCCGACCGCGTGCTCGTCATGCACCGCGGCACCGTCGTCGCCGGCGGCAGCATGACCGAGCTGCGCCGCGCGGTCGGCCGCGACGACGCCGACCTCGAGGCGATCTTCTTGCAGCTGACCGAGGAGGCGCAGCGCTCGCCACCGCCGTGGCACGACGAGAGCGTGGCGTGAGCCGCAGCGATCCGGTCGCCGCGCCCGCGGCTCCGCCCGTGGCCGCCGCCGGCTTCGGCGCCGGCGCCTGGCCGCTCGTCGCGCTGCGCGCCCGCGCGTTGCGCAACGCCGTGCGCCTCGCCCCACTGCGCTACTGGCTCGGCGTCTCGCTCCTGGCCGCCGTCGGCTGGGGCATCGGCTGGGCCACGCTGCGCGGCGTCACCTTCGTCGACCAGTTCCCCGCCATCGGCACCATCGCCGACGCCGCCTTGCAGCGCAGCGTCGAGGCGCTCGTCACGCTGCTGATGCTGGCGGTGGCGTTCTCCGTCCTGACGACCGCGATCACGACCCTCTACGCCTCCGACGACCTGCCCTTCCTGCTGGCCCTGCCGCTCGAGGCGCCGCGCGTGTTCGGTCTGAAGGTGGTCGAGACGTACCTCAGTTCCGCGCTGGTGCCGGCGCTATTGACCGTGCCGGTGCTGGTCGGCCTGGGGTTGGCGCGCGACGCGCCCTGGACCTTCTACCCGGCGGCGCTCGCGGCCGTCCTGGCGCTGTTCGCGGTGCCCGTAACGCTCGGCGCGCTGGCGGCGTTGGTGTTGATGCGCGTGGCGCCCGCAGGACGCGTCAAGGAGGCTGCGACCGCCCTCAGCGTGGTGCTGGCCGCCGGGCTGATCCTGGGCCTGCGGGCGCTGCGCCCCGAGCA